>NZ_LWBK01000002.1:0-185288 GCF_001614195.1 Bacillus sp. VT 712
ATACAAATATTTCCATTCGATTAGAAATGATAGGTACCCTATGCCACTTGGAGCTCATTTTTAATTTGCTCAAGTGACGTTCCATTTGTGGTTTCACGATACACAAACTCAATGATACTGCCGATTTTTTGTTTTCTTATGCACTGAATGGCTAGGTTAAAGGCAGCCTTTCTAAGGTACATCGCAAAAACATAGGTGAACTGGACAATGGTCCAAAAACGCTTAATCGCTCGTTCACTCCGGACTTGATAACCGTTAAAGCCAACCATGCCTTTGACCTGTTTAAAGTAGGTCTCGATGCTCCAGCGTTGACTGTAATACGATAAAATTTGTTCTGTTGTCAGTTCTGTATCGGTGCTTAAAAAACAACGCATATGCTTAGGTTCCATGGGATGTTCTTCCTTCCAGCACATTAATACGACACCCATATCAAGATCGTTTAAGGCACCTTCGTACCGGTAGACTCGATAAGATTCATGACCGATTGTCACTAAATCAGTCTCTTCTTCTCTAATATAACGGGCGAATTCTTTCGCTTGAATTCGAATCCCTTGCGGATAAAGAATACGGTTTGTTTTTAAGGCACCAATCACATGAATCCCTTTTGACAACGCAACGTCAATAATGGAACCAGAGGTGTACCAACTATCACAAAGTAAGTAAACAGATGGCTGAAGCGCTGGAACACATTTAATCATCTCTATGGAGAGTTTAATTTTACTTTCCGTTGTTTCTTTATGGAATAGCTGAAACTCGTATGGATATGCTTGGTCACCGTTTTTCAACATCAGTTGGACGACTTGATGACCCCAAACGCTTTTACCGTCTGTGTGTGAAAAGTGGTACCCGCATGATTCTGTCGGGGTGCTTGCCTGTGACGAAGGCTTGGTCTTTTCACAAATCGTGTCATCCAGTAGTAGAAAAACCGGTTCATCTTGATCCATTTTTTGAAGAATCTGTTCTTGGGTCTGTCGAAGCAGGTAGCCTTCATTCCATGAACCTTTTTTCAAGAAATGGCCAAGAGTCGTACGATGTTTCTTTTGATGACTAAACGAATGAATTTCCGTTAGTTTACCTGTAAACCCCACACTCAACATCCCATCTATAAAGTGGGTTAAGTGGTTGATGACAGGTTTTGAGAAATAAAAGGGCAGCTTCCATTTTATTAAGCCATTGTAGATTTCTTCTTGATGTGATAGTCTATTCATTGGACAAATAACGCTCCTCTGGATGGATGATTGGGTCAGAGCTTTCATTCTAAACCAGGTTTGCGTATTTGTCTTTTTTATTTTATAAGATGGAAATATTTTGAACTGAATTTACTCATTATCAGTTTTAAGAAATTATCCCTAAAAAAACGTTGAAATTCTGCTCAATAGTGGATACAATTTGAATGACTTTATTATTGTAATACTTTCTAACAAACAACGAATTTTTATACATAAAGGAGAAGTTGCGATGACATGGGACGTTTTGAGCATCATCGGCACCATTGCTTTTGCAGTTAGCGGGGCGTTTATTGCAATGGAAGAAGAATATGATATTTTAGGAGTTTACATTCTAGGAATCGTCACAGCGTTTGGCGGTGGCGCCATCCGTAACTTATTAATTGGTGTACCAGTATCTGCTCTTTGGGAGCAGGGATTATTTTTTCAAATTGCGCTATTATCGATTACGGCAACCTTTTTGTTTCCAAACAGCATCTTAAAACAGTGGAAACGTTGGGGGAACTTTTCTGACGCAATTGGGCTTGCGGCTTTTGCCATTCAAGGCGCACTCTATGCTACCAGCATGGGACACCCCTTAAGCGCTGTTATCGTTGCTGCTGTATTAACAGGTAGCGGCGGTGGGATTGTACGCGACTTGCTTGCTCGCCGAAAACCGACCGTTTTAAAAGATGAAATCTATGCGCTTTGGGCAATTCTTGCAGGCTTGATTGTTGGCCTTCAAATCGCAAGCTCTCCGGTAGAGCTTTACGTATTATTTGGTTTGCTTGTTGCATGTCGTATGCTATCTTATATGTACAAATGGAAGCTGCCAATTCGTTCAATTCGCCAACCAAATATGTAATAAAAAAATCCGGCATAAATCCGGATTTTTTTATAGACGAATATCGCTTGATTTAAGCGTTATCAGCTGCTCTTTACCATAGTTTGCTTCTTCTAAAAGCCTCATGGATTGAGCTCGAATGGAGCGTTCTAAAATATTTCGCACATAGCGACCGTTGCTAAAGTCTAGAGGCGTCTGATTGTATTTTACATCCATGAAATGTTCTTTTAACTTTTTATAAGCATCGCCGCTGAATTGATACTGGCGATCATCCATCATCCGGTCTGCAATATCCATTAGCTCATTGACATCATAATCCGGAAAATCAAAGATGAACGGAAACCTTGAACGAAGACCAGGGTTTAAGCTTAAAAAGTTCTCCATTTCGCGTGGATAGCCAGCCAAAATTAAGACAAACTTATCATTTGCATCCTCCATATGCTTCACAAGCGTATCAATTGCTTCTTTCCCAAAATCTTTCTCTCCACCTCGGGCAAGCGAATAGGCTTCGTCAATGAATAAAATACCACCCAACGCTTTTTTCACAAGATCTCGGGTTTTTTGTGCTGTATGTCCAATGTACTCACCCACTAAGTCTGCTCTTTCAGCTTCAATGAGGTGTCCTTTTGATAACACATTCATATTTAAAAACAATTTCCCTAAAAGCCTTGCAACCGTTGTTTTTCCTGTACCTGGATTTCCTTTAAACATCATATGCATCGCTTGTTTTTCTGCCTTCAGACCACTTTCTTCTCTCTTTTTATTAATATATAACCAAGCATATATTTCTTTAATCATTTTTTTTAGCTCATCCATTCCAACCAGACCGCTCATTTCTCTTTCAATTTCTAGCAGTGGTTCATGATTAACAATCGGTCGTTTCACAGGACGTGGAATTGACGTTGTATAGACTCGTTCTTTCTTTGTCTCGTTATTTAAAACAATATTAATTTGCCCATTGTTTTTAAGAGTTATAGGCTGCTCCACACTGTTCACCTCTCGTTTCATCACAGTTACGCTGATGACATTGTATCGCTCTATCTCTAGCTGTAGGACGAACGAATGAAATCATCATTTTCTTTTAGCGGCTTGTATTTTTTCTGTAGCTCGCCATTACCCAAGAAATAAACGCTTATTATAGTTGTATGTGGTAAAACAGTAAACCATGTTAAGAAAAATACTTCTCTCTTTCAACCATAAGAAAAACCAGCCTCATCCCCGCGGATTTGGCTGGTTATCTGACTACTCTAATTCTACAGAGATATTTTTATTTGGAACAAACGTTGAGATTGCATGTTTATAAATTAACTGCTGCTTTCCTTCTGAATCCAATAGAACTGTAAAGTTATCAAACCCTTTAATTAGTCCGCGCAGTTGAAAACCATTTAATAAAAACACAGTGACATAAATATTTTCTTTGCGTAATTGATTTAAAAACTGATCTTGAATATTAACGGATTGTTTCACTATTCGGCCTCCTCATTTCTCTATCTTTACTAGATTAATTCGCTTCTTCTTTCAGCTTTCCTGCTACATAAGTGAAAATTTTGTTGAACTTTTCATGAAAATTGTCAACTTCCATTTCAAACCACGTTACAGGCATCTTATTACGAAACCACGTTAATTGACGTTTGGCATACCTTCTTGAATTCAACTTTAACTGTTCAATCGCTTCTTCAAGCGTGCAGTTTCCGTCGAAATATGTATACAGTTCTTTGTAGCCAATCGCTTGAATTGATTGTACATCACGAACCCCTGCATCGTACAGTGATTTGACTTCTTCTACCAAGCCTTTTTGCACCATAAGATCAACACGTTGGTTAATTCGATCGTATAGTTGTTTACGCTCCATTGTTAAACCAATGAGCGTCACATCATAGAGAAGCTCTTGAGTTTGCTCACGATTATAAACGCTGAAAGGCTTACCAGTCACTTCATACACTTCAAGAGCACGAATAACGCGCCTATGGTTGTTAGGATGAATGGACTCTGCGCCAACTGGATCTATTTCACAAAGTTTTTGATAAAGAGGCTCAATTCCATGCGCTGCAACAAAATGTTCCATGCGCTGTCTGAAGTGTTCGTCGCCTGCTGATTCAGTAAACTGATAGTCATAGATGACAGATTGAATATATAACCCTGTACCACCTACAATAATCGGCAGTTTACCCCGGTCATGAATATCTGTAATCTTCTCTCTTACCATCTCTTGAAATTCAGCCACGGAAAACGACTCAGTCGGCTCTTTAATATCAATTAAGTGATGAGGAATTCCTTCCATTTCATCGCTTGTAACCTTCGCTGTTCCGATATCCATCTTTTTATAAATTTGCATGGAATCTCCCGAAATAACTTCTCCATTTAACAGCTTGGCCATTTCAATGCTCAACTTGGTTTTACCAACGGCTGTCGGACCAATAATTACTATTAATTTTTGTTTCTCTCCCGTCATAACCACACTACTTTCATCTATTACATTTACATCTTCTCATTTTACCCGGAAAACCCATCTTTATTCAAGGCTGATAAAGAAGGAACGTTCTGTTACAGCAATTGAATTAGCGGAGCTCGACTATAAAAGTAGAAACAAAGACTCAATTCGTTTAACTGATGAAATAATAAAAGAATATGAATGGTTTTTAGAAAAAGTCAACTCTTAACCTGAACATACACCAATGACAGTAACTTGGTTGGAAAAGATATTTACTAAAAAAGAAAAAAAGCTGAATGTACATAAAAATTTCTTTACAGGCCTATAAAAAGAAGAGAAACAGGTATTGTTTGAAAGCTAGTTTTGAGCAAGCACGAAACTCCAAAACAATGATGGAGATTCTTTTTTCGCTTTGAAAATTAGCATTCTACATCTGTTCCTCTTAAAAGTTCTACCTTCTGAATTAAAAGAACCGAAAAGGATTCCTTCTACATTGAGAGCGGTTTTCTGATTGTGACTGTACACGATTTCCAGAGCGGTTTTCTGATTCGGATTGTACACGACCTTGAGAGCTGTTTTCTGCTCGACATTTTCTGCCACCACCAGAGCGGTTTTCTGATTCAGATTGTACACGATTTCCAGAAGGATTTTCTGACTGGGGTCGAACAAGAGGTTGGGATTGGTTTCCAGATTGAGGTTGTGTGCCACCACCAGAGCGGTTTTCTGCTCGACATTTTCTGCGACGGCCAGAGAGGTTTTCTGATTCGGATTGTACACGACCTTGAGAGCGGTTTTCTGCTCGACATTTTCTACGACGCCCCGAGCGATTTTGAGATGTTTCTCTTATCTGAGGTATATTAATATTAACGTTAGAGCTTCCACTATTGCTAATAATATTTTTATTTCCCGACTCATTATCTCTATTAGAACCGATATCATGGTTTGAATTGGTTTGTAATCTGTTAAAATCGTTATTCATCATAACTTCCCCTTCACATTATGTTTAATTTCTACCGCTAGTATATGCAATAGAAACTACTAACGTATAGGTAGCTGACTTACAGAATCTACATACACAATAAAAGAAAAACAATCTTTTCTTTTAAAAAAATACCTGCACCACATACCGCTTTGCAATTTTACTTTTAAACACACAATTACGGTGAAAAATGGTGCAGATATAACTTCATCAAATGGGGTAAAACATTGTATAAATCACTTTACATCACGCGCTTAAACATTTTTTCCATTTCATATGTTGAATAGTGAATGATAATTGGTCGCCCGTGCGGACAAGTAAACGGATCGGTTGTTTTTCTTAGCGTTTCAAGTAAAGCTAAAATTTCATCATTTCGAAGGTGATGATTCGCTTTGATTGAACCTTTGCAACTCATCATAATAGCAGCTTCTTCACGTAAGCTTTCTATATCTACACGTTTCATCACAAATACTTGCTGAATCATCTCTTCAATTGTTTCTTTTTCTTCACCTTTTGGGAACCACTGAGGGTGTGCTCGAACGATATAAGCATTTTGGCCAAACGGTTCTAAAAATACGCCGACATCTTCAAGAGCTCTACGATTTTCTTCTAGAATGAGCGCTTCGTTACCTGAAAACTCAAACGTGAGTGGCATTAAAAGTTCCTGCACTTCTGCATCTACTTGACCAAGCTTTTTCTTAAAGAATTCATATTTGATTCTCTCTTGAGCCGCATGCTGGTCAATGATAAACAAGCCGTTTTCATTTTGAGCTAATATATACGTACCGTGCATCTGACCAATCGGATACATGGGAGGAACTCGCTCTGCTTGCACTTCTTCGACTTTCTCATTACCCGATTCTTGCTTTTGTACATCATTTTCTTCCTCATAAGAAAACACTGGTTCTGCATCCTGCTCTTCCAGCTCATCGTATTCAAGCTCATTTTCAACATTTTCTGTCACCATAAAACCTGGCTTTTCTTGCGTTTCGGCAACGTTCTTGCTAAAGAAAGGCTGAGCTTTGCTCGGTTCAACAAATTCCTTCGATAAAGGAAGAGGCTCTTTAGGCAATCCATGATTAAACGTGAAGGTTTGCTGCTCCGTTGGCAGCACTGGTTGTTTAGAGCGAGAAGCTGCTGTCACTTCTGGTATAAGCTGCTGTTTTTTAAACGCAGCTTTAATTGCCTCTTCTACAAGCTCATACAGCTCTGCTTCTTTACTTAACCTTACTTCAAGCTTTGCTGGGTGTACGTTCACATCTACTAGCAATGGATCCATGTTAATAGCTAAAAATACAACCGGAAAGCGTCCAATCGGTAACAGCGTATGATAGCCTTGCTGGATAGCTTTTAAAAGCCCGTAGTTTTTTATAAATCTACCGTTAATTGTCGTAGACATATAGCTTCGAGATGCACGTGTTACTTCCGGCAAGGCAATATAGCCGGTGATATCATAATCTAGCGATTCTACCTTTAACGGAATCATCTTTTTCGCTACTGCCATCCCATAGATAGCGGCTAACACTTGACGCGCATCTCCACTTCCGTTTGTATAGAGAAGCTGACGACCTTGGTGAATTAAACGAATGGATACATGAGGATTCGCCATGGCAAGGCGATTCACAACATCCGTTACGTTTCCTAATTCTGTATTAATTGTTTTCATGTATTTAAGGCGTGCTGGCGTGTTGAAAAATAGGTTTTCTACAATAATTTCTGTACCTTTTCGGCTTGAAGACGGTTCGTGATGCGTTATTTCTCCTCCACGAAGCTTTAAGTGGGTACCGGCTTCATCACCGGTACTTGTCTTAATTTCAAGCATGGATACAGACGCAATACTTGGCAGTGCTTCACCGCGAAAACCTAATGTCCGAATTCGGAACAAGTCGTTCTCAGTCTTAATCTTACTCGTCGCATGTCGACGGAAAGCAGTTAAGCAATCTTCAGGTGCAATCCCGTCTCCGTTATCTAAAATACGAATCTTTGATAACCCTGCTTCTTCTAGTTCAATTTCAATAACTGTGCTATTTGCATCAATCGCATTTTCAACGAGCTCTTTCACAACAGAAGCAGGTCGTTCTACAACCTCTCCTGCTGCGATTTTATTTGAAAGTTCGTCTGAAAGCTGTCTAATTTTACCCACAGACTCACCCCTTTCAAGTCTATTTCTTCTTTAGTAGTTTTTGTAGCTTATACATGGCGTTCATTGCATCAAGCGGCGTCATCTCAAGAAGATCAAGCTGCTTTAATTCTGCTAGAATTTGCTTTTCACGCTTCGATAAACTGGCTTCTTTTACCTGCTGTTCTTTTTCTTCTCCGAAAAATGAAAGTTGACTTTGCTCGGTATCTGTTTTAGTTTCAGCTTTTGGTTGCTCAATTGGCTGAGGTTCAGGTTCAGCTACTGCATCAGCAGTCGGCTTCACTTTTTGCTCTTCGCTCGCGTTCTCAAAATCTGCTAAAATGACGCGCGCACGCTGCAATAAAGGCTCTGGAAGCTCTGCTAGCTCAGCAACATGGATACCATAACTCTTATCTGCTGGCCCTTCTTTAATTTTGTGTAAGAAGACCACCTTATTGTTCTTTTCAATTGCGCTAACATGCACATTACGCAGTGCTGAAAGCTGTTGATCTAATACCGTTAACTCATGATAGTGTGTAGAAAATAGTGTTTTACATCCAATATGTTCGTGCACATATTCAATAATTGCTTGAGCCAGCGCCATTCCATCATATGTTGACGTACCTCGTCCAATTTCATCCAGTAAAATTAAGCTTGACTGTGTCGCATTGGTAACTGCATTTTTCGTTTCTAACATTTCAACCATAAACGTACTTTGACCTGAGATTAAATCATCCGCTGCTCCAATTCGCGTAAACACTTGATCAAAGATGGGCAGCTCTGCTTCTTCTGCAGGAACAAAGCAGCCGATTTGTCCTAAAATGGCTGTTAGCGCTACTTGGCGCATATACGTACTTTTACCCGACATATTTGGTCCTGTAATGAGTAAGATTGAGCTATCGTCAGTCATTTGACAGTCGTTTGGTACATACTCTTGTGCATTCATCACTTTTTCAACAACGGGATGACGCCCATTTTTAATATGAATATCTCCATTAGTAGAGAATGTAGGTTTTGTATAATGACGCTCTTCACTGACCTTTGCAAAACACTGCAATACATCAAGCTCACTTACTTTTTTAGCTAACGCTTGAAGACGAGGAATATATACTTTGACCTCTTCACGAATTTGCGCAAACAGCTCGTACTCAAGCTCAACAATTTTTTCTTCCGCTTCTAAAATAAGCGCTTCTTTTTCTTTAAGCTCAGGTGTAATAAAGCGCTCAGCGTTCGTTAAGGTTTGCTTACGCTCATACATCCCTTCAGGTAGTAAATGCAAGTTGGCACGCGTTACTTCGATGTAGTAGCCGAACACGCGGTTATAACCAATTTTCAACGAACGAATCCCTGTTCTTTCACGCTCTTTCTGCTCTAAAGAAGCAATCCATGTCTTCCCGTTCCGACTAGCATCTCGATATTGATCAAGCTGATGGTTATAATTATCTGCAATAATATCCCCTTCTTTAATTGATAGAGGAGGATGTTCTTTTAATCCTCTTTCCAGTAGCGCAGTTAACCTTTCACATGGGTCAATATCTTCAACGAGTTTAGAAGCATATGGATTATTTAATCGATAAACCACTTCTTGAATTTCAGGAACCTTTTGCAGGGATTTGCGCAGCTGTACTAAATCACGCGCATTAACGTTACCAAATGCTACGCGACCTGCTAAACGCTCTAGGTCATACACTTCTTTTAATAAATCTCGCAGTTCTTCACGTTCAAAAAATTGTTTCATAAGAACGTCAACCATATTTAAACGCTCATCAATTTTCTCTTTGCTTAGAAGCGGGCGGTCAATCCAATTTTTTAATAAACGTCCACCCATTGCCGTGACTGTTTGATCTAATAACCATAAAAGAGATCCTTTTTTACCTTTTGAACGAATCGTTTCTGTTAACTCTAAGTTTCGCTTAGAAAACAAATCAATCTTCATATATTCATTGATTTGATAAAGCTGTACAGGCTGTAAATGTTCAAGAGAACGCTTTTGTGTACGTACTAAATACTGTAAAATACGAGCAAATGTATCTACTAATTTTTGCTGTTGAAGTGATTCAGTTAAATGTAAAAAGGCATCTTCAACCTTTGTACTTTCTTCAAACGAAATAGTGATGGTCATTCTCTCTTTCACTGTTTGCAGCAATTCAGCAGAAAAGCTGCTTGAAACAACTATTTCCTTTGCTTCTTTGGCATAGATTTCAGAAACAACGTCATGGAATGAAGAAATAAGCGTGACGCTATTTTCCCCGGTCGATAAATCCGATAGCGCTAATCCAAACGTGTCATCTGGGAAATGCGTGACCGAGCAAATATAATTATTTTCTTTTTCTTGCAGTCCTTTTTCGTTCATTAAAGTCCCTGGTGAAATGACTTGAATGACTTCACGCTTTACGACGCCTTTGGCTTTTTTAGGGTCCTCTACTTGTTCACAAATTGCCACCTTATAGCCTTTTTCAATTAATCTTTCAATATATGTAGGCGCTGAGTGGTAAGGTACACCGCACATTGGGATGCGATCATCGCCCCCTCCGTCTCGGCTTGTTAACGTAATTTCTAATTCTTGAGATGCAGTCGTTGCATCTTCAAAAAACATTTCGTAAAAATCACCTAATCTAAAAAATAAAAAGGCATCTTGATAGTCTGCCTTGATTTTTAAATATTGCTGTATCATTGGCGTATATGTTGCCATACTATTCCTCCAAAAACTTCTGTTAATCATTTTTTCTACACGTATTATAACATAGGTTGGCAAAAAACTTCATGATTGTAAAACTTGCTAACCACTTTTGGTGCACATAAAAAAACTAGGAAGAAATTCTTCCTAGTTATTCATCGTCACCTAAAATGAAATCTGGATTGAGGTCTTCAAATTCATCGTCATCAACGTCTAAATCAAGTTCATCACCATCATCGCATCCTTTTGGATTAACGGCTACGCATACTTTTGTCTCACCAATTACCTCGGCTAAAAGCTCTCTCTCTACTTGGACAATCGTTTTGTTTCCGTTTGGTGAAATTGTACACTCAAGGCAATTTGGCTGCTGTAGCACTCGTACGATAATTTCGCAATCATCTCCAAAAGCATCGTCATCTTTCTGGCGAAGCTTAATCACATCACGATAGTGAACCGTCTCTGTAAACACTTCTGTTTTTGTATTATCTTTGAAAGAATACCAGACGTTAATATCATATTTGCCGTCCACTTCAACTGTATTTCCGCGCTTTTTAGCATCATACTGATGGTTAATTACCCAGCAACCTAAAATGCTCGTCGGTCGGTTCGGTGGTGTAAGCGTGTGTGATGACTGCGTAAACTTACGCCCTTTACCTACGACTGCTTTTGTAATAATTTCTCTATAGTGTTGTGACATGTGAGCATACCCTCCTCAAACTATCTTCATTTCATCCTATGCAGGTTCTATCGCTTGTTTGCACATTATTTTGTAAAACTAGGTTAAAGACATAAAAAACCTATGTTTCATTGTATGCAACACCTTAGAGAAATGTGACAATTATTCTAGAGAAAATTGTACAACATAAAAAAACTCCCAGCTTCCGCTGGGAGTTTTTTATCAATGGCAGCTTGCCCCCGGAGTGTTACGAACTTTTGAGCCCGTTTCACCACGAAGTACGTCACCATCAGTTGCCACAATAATTTCATCAGTGACCGTATTTGAAATTGTGCTCGCCACAAGTTGAAGCAAATCATTAACGTTAACCTGAGAGTCTTGAAACTGCTGAATAATTGGCAGCTCATCTAACTCAGCTTGGATTCGATCGATTTTTTCTTCCACTTGCTTTAACGCTTCAGTTTTTCCATAGTGCTGAAAGTTAACCGCTTGTTTTTGCAGGCTTTTAATGCTCGCAATTTTTTCACGAACTTTTTGGTTTTCGTTCAGCTGAGCTTCTGCACGCTTGAAGAATTCAACTTCTTCCGTTTCAGAAATCATTTTTGCAAGTTCTTTCGCTCTTGCAATCACATCACTTTTTGTGTACTGCGACATTTCACTTCACCTCTGCTGCTTCTTCTACCATCTCTCCATCTAAAGACCATGTCTTAGCTTTTGTAATTTTCACTTTTACAACTTGACCAATTACTGATTCTGGTGCTACGAAGTTTACAAGCTTATTCTTTTCAGTATAGCCAGCTAACACATTCGGGTTGTTTTTACTTTCACCCTCCACTAATACTTCGACAACACGACCTTCGTATTCCTGCATTTTCTTTGCAGAAATTTCGTTTACAAGTGCATTTAAGCGCTGAAGACGCTCTTTTTTCACTTCCATCGGTACGTTGTCTTTCATTTTAGCAGCTGGTGTACCCTCACGAGGAGAGTAGATGAACGTATAAGCACTATCAAATTCCACTTCACGGTACAATGATAGCGTTTCTTCAAACTGCTCGTCCGTTTCATTAGGGAAACCAACAATAATATCAGTGGTAAGAGATGCTGTTGGAATTGCTTCTTTAATTTTACGAACAAGCTCTAGGTAGTGCTCACGCGTGTATTTACGCGCCATGATCTTCAGAATATCTGAGCTACCTGACTGAACTGGTAAATGGATGTGATCAACTAAGTTTCCACCTTTTGCTAACACTTCAATTAAGCGGTCATCGAAGTCACGTGGATGACTTGTTGTAAAGCGAATACGCAGAACATCAATTTTACGAATCTCATCCATTAAGTCACCTAGACCATATTCCATATCTTCAAAGTCTTTTCCGTATGCATTTACGTTTTGACCAAGAAGCGTAATTTCTTTATACCCTTGAGCTGCTAAATGACGCACCTCTTGAATGATTTCTTCTGGACGACGGCTACGCTCTTTACCACGCGTATAAGGAACGATACAGTACGTACAGAACTTATCACAGCCATACATGATATTTACCCACGCTTTAATGCTGCCTTTTCTTGCACGTGGCAGATTTTCAATAACGTCTCCTTCTTTTGACCATACTTCAATCACCATTTCTTTTGCCATATATGCTTCATTTAGAATATGAGGCAAGCGGTGAATGTTATGCGTTCCAAAAATCATATCAACATGCTGATGTTTTTGTAAGATTTTATTAACGACTGACTCTTCCTGTGACATACAGCCACATACTCCGATCAATAAGTCTGGACGCTCACGCTTTAAAGCCTTTAAATGCCCTAGTTCACCAAATACTTTATTTTCAGCATTTTCACGAATGGCACACGTATTTAATAAAACGACGTGTGCATCTTGAACGGAGTCAGTTGGCTCATAGCCTAAGCTTAAGAAAATTCCTGCCATTACTTCCGTATCATGCTCGTTCATTTGACAGCCGTATGTACGAATATAAAACTTACGGCCTTGTCCCATGCCTCTGAAACGCTCTTCAATAGAAAAGTCGTTATGATAAGCAACCTCTTCTTTACCGCGCTTTTTTGCGTCCTTTAAAGAAGGTGGCATATATACTGTTTGGAAATATTTGCTGTAATCCTTCTCGGATTTTTTGTCCGCTGGAGTTACTTGTCCACTTTCTAAACGTTGTTTTTCGTTCATATAAAAGCTCCTTTCAACGTGCACATTTACTAATTTTTTCATTGTTATGCGTTGCTTTATAAACTCGTTAAAAAAATGCCATTCATGTCTTTATTTTTTGTCCTCATTCATACAAAAAACGAAACGGAATCACATTATATTAGTATATAACTTTCATCTATTGAACACAATAACATACCCTTGAGCTGTAAAAAAGAAAATACTGCAGCCTGCAGTATTTTCTTGACGTTTATACTAAAATCTTCAACTCTTTTCCTACTTTTTCAAAAGCGCTAAGAGAAGCTGTTAATTCTTCCTTTGTATGCTGAGCCGTTACGATTGTTCTGATTCTTGCTTTCCCTTTAGCAACCGTTGGAAACGCAATTCCTTGAGCAAAGATGCCTGTTTCTGCTAGCTTTTCTGAAAACTGATGCGTCAATGCTTCATCTCCAATGATAACGGGTGTAATAGGCGTTTCGCTATGTCCGATATCATAGCCTAACTTAGATAACCCTTGTTTAAAGAATGCCGTGTTTTCCCACAATGTTTCAATGAGCTCTGGCTCTTCAAGCAATACATCGATAGCTGCGCTGCATGCGGCCGTCACTGCTGGTGGATGAGAAGTACTAAACAAAAAAGGTCGACCTTTGTGAATTAAATAATCAATTAATGTCTGGGAGCTCGCGATATAACCGCCAAGAACACCAACTGCTTTACTTAACGTCCCTACTTGAATATGAACGCGTCCGTCTAAACTGAAATGATTGACTGTACCTCGGCCATTCTCACCAAGCACTCCGGAGGCATGAGCATCGTCCACCATTACAAGAGCATCATATTGTTCAGCTAACTCAACGATTTTCGGAAGCGGTGCAATATTACCATCCATTGAGAATACACCATCCGTTACAATAATCCGTTTACGATAGTCTCCTGACTCTTTAAGAGCTCTTTCCAAATCTTCCGTATCCACATGCTTATATACTTTACGAGCAGCTTTTGTTAATCGAATCCCATCAATGATGGATGCGTGATTTAATTCGTCAGAAATAACAACATCTTCATGTGTTAAAATTGATGAAAGCACGCCTTGATTTGTCGTGAAGCCAGATTGAAACACAAGTGCTGCCTCCGTATGCTTGAATTTTGCTAATTTTTTCTCCAGCGCCTCATGCATAGAGAATGTTCCTGCAATGGTTCTCACAGATCCCGTACCGGCACCATATTTTTGAACCGCTTCAATAGCCGCATCCTTCATTTTCGGATGGGATGTTAAGCCTAGATAGTTGTTTGACGATAGCTGAATAAGCGTCTGCCCGTTAATCTGCACTTTTGATCCTTGTTCAGACTCAATTGGTATAAGCTTGCGAAAAGTACCTGCTTTCTTCATTTCCTGTAGCTCTTGATCTAAAAACTCAAATCCTCTCATTTACCCCTTCCCCTTTCAACTACTCTAAGATAAATACAACTTTCCCACATTTTCCTTCCATCATGAGCTCAAAGCCTTTTTCATAGTCTTCTAGTGGCAAGCGATGCGTAATTAGTTCGTTCATATTCAGCTGATTTCCTGCCAATAAATTAGACACTGTATACCAAGTTGAAAACATTTTACGCCCTGTGATACCTTGAACCGTTACCCCTTTAAATACAATATCATTCGTCACATCAATGGAAACAGGTGCCGTTGGTAAGCTTAAAATAGATACTCTCCCTCCATTTGCTACCATCTTAAAGCCTTGATTCATTGCTGTCGGCTGGCCCGACATCTCACAGACAACATCAATACCATTTCCACTTGTCAGCTTATTGATAACCTCTAGAGGATCTTGTTCAAGTGGATTAAGTACAATGTGAGTTCCAAGGTCCTTGGCAAGGCTCAAGCGATACTCATTCACATCCATTGCTATCACTAAAGATGCTCCGGAAGCTTTTGCAACGGCTACGGTCATTAAACCGATAGGTCCGCACCCTATTACTAAGACAGATTTACCCGCAATACTGTCATTTAAAACTGTATGAACTGCATTTCCAAGCGGCTCCTGCAAACACGCAACATCATGTGATAAGTGATTAGGGTTTTTCCAAATATTTTGAGCTGGTACAGCTACGTACTCAGCAAAACAGCCCATTCGGTCAACGCCAATAATCTTTGTCTTTTGACAAATATGAGCATTACCTAACAAGCACTGCATACAGCGTCCGCATACAATATGCGTTTCAGCAGAAACAGAGTCCCCAATCTGTACTCCTGCTACATTTTGACCAATTTGAACAACTTCCCCCGAAAATTCATGACCGAACACGTAAGGAGGATTGACTCGTGAAGATGCCCATTTATCCCATTTATAAATATGAACGTCTGTACCGCAAATTGAAGTTGCTTTCACTTTAATTAATACTTCATCATCGGCAATCGATGGAATATCAACTTCAGCCAAAACAGCTCCAAACCCTCTTTTATCCTTCACCAACGCTTTCATCTTTCCACCCATGGTGCACATCCCCTTTTTATAAAAACGCTTTCATCACAAATATATTAACACCTTTTTAAATACAGGTAAATAACCGAGTCCTCTCCATATATACATATGTCACCAAGGGGGGAAAAATATCAAAAAGAGTTTGGGACATAACAAAATGATTGCTTCTAAAAGACGAACAATAGCTGTTCCAATCTTTTTGGTTTGTCTGAACACGTTCGTTCCATTGCGCTACGGCCACTCGCTTTCCGCGGGGAGGAACCTGAGCTTCCTCGCTGCGCTGCGGGATCTCCGTTTTCCCTCTCTTTCCCGCAGGAGTCGAGTGTCCTACGCTCCATTCCACCCTGTTTCCAACATTGTTTTCACAATCAACAAAAAACCTGAACGATTAAAAGTTATGAACTCTCAATCGTTCAGGTATGGTAGAGGCTGAACTACTTATGTCCCAGCCTCTTTTTTGTTTACATAAATTCAGCTACAAGCTCTTTAAATTTATCTTCTGACATCATTAAATCAGAATCAGCAAGTGGTTGGTCGCTATAACCGTGCACAAGCTGCTGATAAGAAGGTTGGTTAGCATTTTGATAAATTAAGCCGGTTACTAAACCATTATGCTCCATCAATGTCTGCATCGCTTGCATACGGTTTGCTGGATCATAGTTTTCAATTGTTTTTAAGCTTGTTAAATTCTCTTTAAACCAATCATACGTATTCACTTTGTTATACGTTACGCATGGGCTGAATACGTTAATTAAAGAAAACCCTTTATGCTGAATACCCTGTTCAATTAAACTTGTAAGCTCTTTTAAATCAGTTGAAAAGCTCTGTGCCACAAATGTTGCACCAGATGTTAAAGCAAGTTCCATGACGGACAAAGATGATTCAATCGAACCTTCTGGCGTACTCTTTGTCTTAAATCCTACGTCGCTACGAGGAGATGTTTGCCCTTTTGTTAAACCATAAATTTGGTTATCCATTACGATATATGTCACATCAATGTTACGGCGAATTGCATGAACAGTATGCCCCATACCAATGGCAAATCCATCTCCATCTCCACCAGAAGCAATAACTGTTAAATCACGGTTAGCCATTTTCACACCTTGTGCAATTGGTAGAGCGCGTCCATGAATACCATGAAATCCGTATGAATTAATATAACCCGAAATACGACCAGAGCATCCAATACCAGAAATAACCGCTAATTCATGTGGTTCTAGTCCTACGTTAGCCGATGCACGTTGAATTGCTGCTTGAACCGAGAAATCTCCACACCCTGGACACCAGTTAGGTTTTACACTATTACGAAAATCTTTAAACGTTGCCATTAATCAAGCACATCTCCTTACTTTTTGTGTAGACTTCTTGCGGTAAGAATGGGTTTCCATCATACTTTAAGATACTCTGCACTTTATGGTGATTACCGACATTCATCTTTAAAATATTGGCTAATTGACCCGTTGCGTTATTTTCCACTACAATTACCTTCTTCGCTCCATTTACATAAGGAAGAATTTCATCAACAGGGAACGGATGAATCAAGCGAATATGCGCATGGTTGACGCGAAGTCCATCTGCTTCTAAGCGTTCCATCGCTTCTTCAATTGCTCCTCTTGTTGAGTTAAAGCCAACGAATAAAACATCTGAATCAACTTCATCTGAGTGCAGGTGAATTGGTGTTTTAAACTGAATGTTGTCTAACTTTCTCATACGTTTATCCATTTGATTATTACGGTTGATTGGTGACTCAGAAGGCTTTCCTGTTTCATCATGTTCAACTCCTGTTACGTGGTGAATACCGTTTTTCATACCAGGAACAACACGAGGAGAAACGCCATCTTTTGTCACTTCATAGCGCTTATAGTATTCTTTCGCTTCAAGCTCAGGAAGCTCAGCTTCTTGAAGCTTTCCTCGGCGAATTTGAATACGACTATAATCTAAAGGATTCACAGATTGCTTCCCAAGTGAAAGCTGTAAATCTGTCAGCATGATAACAGGACACTGGTATTCTTCAGCTAAGTTAAATGCTTCAATGGTATCATAGAAGGCTTCTTCAACTGTACTTGGCGCCATCACAATTTTAGGAATTTCACCATGGGTACCATAGATCATTGCCATTAAATCTGATTGTTCTTGTTTAGTTGGTAGTCCTGTACTTGGACCTCCACGCTGTGTATCGATGATAACGATTGGTTGCTCTGTAATCCCTGCAAGACCAATTGATTCCATCATAAGAGATAGTCCTGGACCTGCTGATGCTGTTAACGCACGAACGCCGGCATAGTTTGCACCAATTGCCATTGTACATGCTGCAATTTCATCCTCAGTTTGAATAACCGTACCACCAAACTGCGGAAGCTTTTTAATTAAGTATTCCATGATTTCTGATGCAGGCGTAATTGGGTATGCCGGCATAAAGCGAGCTCCACCTGCTACAGCACCTAGAGCAATAGCGTCATTTCCAATCATAAACATGCGCTTTTGTCCATCTGCTGGTTCAAGTCTCATCGTCTCTAAGTTCTCACCAAGCTGCTCACGAATATACTCTGCGCCTCGTTTAATGGCTTCCATATTCTTTTGAACAACCTGTTGTCCTTTGCGACCAAAAATCTCTAATACTACTTCTTCGAATACATCTGTATCAATATGTAAAACAGCGCTTGAAGCTCCTACTGCTACCATGTTCTTCATTAAAGATGTACCAAGCTCAGTTGCAATTTCTGTAAACGGAACGGAATACAATGTTGCCGTTGTACAGCTTTCTGGAAGTGCTGGTTTAAACTTTGCATCTCCAATGACAATTCCACCTTGACGAAGCTCATGTACATTCACATCAATCGTTTCTTGGTCAAACGCTACTAAAATATCTAAATCATCCGATACAGAACGTACTTGCGTTGTACTTACGCGAATTTTATTGTTTGTATGTCCACCTTTAATACGTGAAGAAAAATGACGATAGCCGTATAAATAGTACCCTAATCGATTTAAGGCAGTTGAGAAAATTTCACCTGTACTTTCGATTCCTTCACCCTGCTGACCGCCAACTTTCCATGAAAGCTGCTTTACCATCTAAGCCACTCCTTTTATTCTGTCAAGATTGCTCTTTTTTCTAACGAAATCACTCTAAAAACGAGCAATAAAATACTAAGTTTCTTAATCCGTCTACAATTCTATTCCCACATGTACTAAAATGCAACCCTTTCCACATAATTCACAGATTTATATTTTCAGAGTATTTACTAGGTTCATTATGGTAATCGTTGCACAAAATTTGAAAATAAAAAACGATGCACTTGATCCGCGGAATAGCGCTTATGTAGTTGATTAATTAAATTGTGATAATCTTTAAACTTACCCAGCCCTACTACCGTTTGATCAATACCATCAAAGTCTGAGCCAAATCCAACTGAATACTCTCCTCCTCTGCTACATATATAATCAAGGTGTCTTAACACATCATCCACGGTTGCTTCTTTTTTATCCGTTAGAAACTGTGGGACAAAGGTAATACCAATAACACTCTTTTTTTTCAATAACGCATCAATTTGGTCATCGCGTAAATTCCTCGGGTTGGAACATAAGGAATACACGTTTGAATGAGTCGCAACTACGAAATCTGATTCTTCTATTACATCCCAAAAACCTCGCACTGATAAGTGAGAAACATCTGTCCAGACTTTATAATGATTATTTTCCCTTACAATTTCTTTACCAAGGCTAGACAAGCCGGCTCCACGTGGTTCTAGAATACCATCACACGCCGCGTTCGCATAGTTCCATGTCAGGCCTACTGACCTAACCCCTAAAGCAAATAACGTCTGTAAACGGACGAGATGAACGCCGATGGCATCACATCCCTCTAAGCTCAACATTGCGCCTATTTCACTCTTACCTAAGCGCAAAACATCTTCCTGTGATTGAATCCATTTCACATTCGGAAGACTAATAATATGTTTTTTAAAGAGGTGTACCATTTCAAGAGCTACGTCAAACTGCTGCTCGGCTTGAACAGCTTCTGGTACAAAGATAGCAAATACTTGTACTTTACCACCCACTTGCTTCATTCCATCAATTGTTGTATGAAGGTTTGGGCTATCCTGTACAGATAGATGCTGATTCCACCATAGCTTGGCTAATACATCACAATGTGCATCGAAAATCATTTTCCCTACTCCTTTCAATCTATTATCTGCAAAAAAGACCTGCTAGGTCATACCTAGCAGGTCCCGTCCATTTTATGATTAACGAGGTTCAACAATGAGTTTAATCGCTGTCCGCTCTTCCCCGTCAATTTGAATATCGGTAAAAGCAGGAATACAGATTAAGTCGACACCGCTTGGCGCTACAAAACCTCGAGCTATCGCTACTGCTTTTACTGCCTGATTTAGTGCACCAGCGCCAATCGCCTGAATTTCAGCTGCACCGCGTTCGCGCAATACTCCTGCTAAAGCACCAGCAACTGAATTCGGGTTAGACTTCGCCGAAACCTTTAAAATTTCCATATCTAACTCCTCCTTATTCTTTACAATGTATGATGAGAGATCATTAGACCAATGACTTAATTGATTTCAATGATACTATATTCACGAAATAGTAAACGTATTCCTGCTTGTTTTCTCTAATTGTTCAAAAACTTGTCATTTGTACAGATTCGCTAATCTCTGTTCTTTTTCGCTCAGTAAAACGACAAAAAAAGCGGTATGTCTCCAAAGAAACATACCGCTCTTTCATCTCACTTATTCAAAAAAAGGATGATCGTCATTAATTAAAATTCGGTCAATTTTTTTAGCTTGACCTGTTTTTTCATCAAGGTCAATAATAACTCCACTCAGCTGCGTTCGGCCTTCCTTAGGAACTTCAAAGCGAACCGGAAGCGATGTTAAAAAGCGCTTCATCACTGCTTCTCGCTCCATACCTAAGATACCATCGTAAGGACCTGTCATTCCCACATCTGAAATATACGCAGTACCTTGCGGCAAGATACGATTATCAGCTGTTTGAACATGAGTATGAGTACCCACTACAGCACTTACGCGACCATCTACATACCAGCCAATTGCCTGCTTCTCACTTGTCGTTTCAGCATGAAAATCAATAAAAATAATTGGCGTACGTTGCTTTGCTTGTGCAATCAACTCATCAATCTTTTTAAACGGGCAATCAAGAGGGGCCATAAACGTTCGCCCTTGTAAGTTAATAACAGCTACTTCATATTGATTGTAGGTTACATATGTAATTCCTTTTCCTGGCGTTCCCTCTGGGAAATTAGCTGGACGCACTAAGTTCTTAGCATCATCAATAAAATCAAAAATTTCACGCTTATCCCATGCGTGGTTACCAAGCGTTACTACGTTTGCACCAGCTTGTAAAAATGCTCGATAAATTTTTTCTGTAATTCCTTTTCCAGACGCCGCATTTTCACCATTTACAATCGTTAAGCCTGGGGCGTATTTTCTTTTTAAGCGTGGTAAATATTCTTCTACCATATCTCGACCTGGAGAACCGACAACGTCTCCAACAAATAAAATTCTCATCTTTTAGCTCCTTATTTCTGACTCAAAAAAATAAAGTGGCAATAGCCACTTTATTTTACTTATTTCGCGTATTCAACAGCTCGTGTTTCTCGAATTACTGTTACCTTAATATGACCAGGATAATCTAGTTCATCTTCTATGCGTTTGCGAATATCGCGCGCTAAGCGATGCGCTTCTAAATCACCAATCGTATCTGGTTTAACCATAATGCGGACTTCACGTCCTGCTTGAATAGCAAATGATTTTTCAACACCCTCATAAGACTCAGAGATTTCTTCAAGCTTTTCTAAGCGACGAATGTAGTTTTCTAACGTTTCACTTCTAGCACCCGGTCTTGCAGCTGATAAAGCATCGGCCGCAGCAACTAGAACAGCAATAATTGACGTCGGTTCCGTGTCACCATGATGTGAAGCAATTGCGTTAATAACAACAGGATGCTCTTTATATTTCGTAGCTAGCTCAACGCCAATTTCAACGTGGCTTCCTTCTACCTCGTGGTCGATTGCTTTTCCAATATCGTGAAGTAAACCTGCACGCTTCGCAAGCGTAGCGTCTTCACCAAGTTCAGAAGCCATCAATCCAGCTAAATGAGCAACTTCCATCGAATGTTTTAAGACGTTTTGACCATAGCTCGTTCTGAATTTCAAACGGCCCAATATCTTCATTAAGTCTGGATGCAAGCCATGAACTCCAACTTCAAACGTTGTTTGTTCACCAACCTCACGAATATACTCATCTACTTCACGACGAGATTTTTCAACCATCTCTTCAATTCGAGCTGGGTGAATACGTCCATCCTGAACAAGTTTGTCCAAGGCGATACGTGCCGTTTCACGGCGGATAGGGTCAAAACCTGATAAAATAACTGCTTCTGGTGTATCATCAATAATAAGATCAATACCTGTTAATGTTTCTAATGTACGAATGTTTCGACCTTCTCGACCAATGATTCGACCTTTCATCTCATCGTTTGGTAAGTTAACAACTGAAACCGTTGTTTCAGCTACGTGATCCGCTGCACAACGTTGAATCGCAAGCGAAAGAATTTCTTTAGCCTTTTTATCGGCTTCTTCTTTGGCACGATTTTCTGTTTCTTTCACCATCATCGCAACATCATGGGAAAGTTCATTTTCAACACGATCTAAAATAATCGCTCGTGCATCGTCTCTCGTTAAGCCTGAAATGCGTTCTAATTCCGCTTGACCAGCCTTGACTAATTCTTCAACTTTGCTTTCCATCTCTTCAATATGCTGTTGTTTAACGGTAAGAGAATTATCTTTCTTTTCAAGTGCCGCTTCACGTTTATCAAGTGACTCGTCTTTTCGATCAAGATTTTCCTCTTTTTGCATTAATCGATTTTCTTGTTTTTGAAGTTCTGCTCGACGATCACGAATATCTAATTCTGCCTCTGTACGAAGCTGATGGATTTCATCTTTCGCTTCTAATAAAGCTTCCTTTTTCAAAGCTTCCGCCTCACGGGTTGCATCATCGATAATTTGTTCTGCGTTTGACTTTGCTCCCGCAACCTTAGCTTCAGCAATCGATTTACAAACAAAAAAGCCAACAACTGCACCGACGATTAGGCCAAGCAAAGCGAAGATGATTGTAATTATATCCATCATTTCACCTCCCCTTGCTATAAACTTGTAAGTTTTTAATTTCATGTCGGCATGTATATCGCCTTCACCTTTCAATATACACACAAAGGCTTTTAAACGCTAAAATGTTTTAAAAAGGGAAAATATACATCTTAATTGTAAGTCTGTCCATTTTTATTGTCAAGCCTATGAAAATGCTATGTCACGAAAATCCTTGCCCCTGCTATCACTATGATTAACATTTTTTTCAAAAAAAAGACCCTTTTTTAAAAAAGAGTCTTTTTTAAGCAAAAGAAGTGTTATTAAATTTTCAATTCATCTTGAGCATCGTCTTCAGGCATTTGCTCTGCCGCTTCGTCTAATCCATGATATTCACGAACTTGGCCAGCAATTTCTTGACGAATATCAACATTTTCTTTTAGGAACTGCTTCGCATTCTCACGGCCTTGACCTAAACGTTCTTCGTTATAAGAATACCAAGCTCCACTTTTTTGTACGATATCTAAATCAGAAGCAATATCTAAAATTTCTCCTTCTTTTGAGATTCCTTCTCCGTACATAATATCCACTTCAGCTGCGCGGAATGGTGGTGCTACTTTGTTTTTGACAACTTTAATTCTTGTCTTGTTTCCTACAATATCGTTACCTTGCTTCAACTGCTCAGCACGACGAACTTCAAGGCGCACTGAAGAATAGAACTTAAGCGCACGTCCACCTGGCGTTGTTTCAGGGTTACCAAACATAACGCCAACTTTTTCACGAATTTGGTTAATGAAAACAGCAATTGTTTTCGACTTATTAATAGCACCTGATAGCTTACGAAGTGCTTGAGACATTAAACGAGCTTGTAAACCAACGTGAGAATCTCCCATTTCACCTTCAATTTCAGCCTTAGGCACAAGGGCTGCAACAGAGTCAATAACCAGAATGTCAACTGCTCCACTACGAACTAACGCTTCAGCAATTTCAAGTGCTTGTTCACCTGTATCAGGCTGTGATAAAAGAAGCTCGTCAATATCGACACCCAACTTTTGTGCATACACCGGGTCTAACGCATGCTCAGCATCGATAAACGCTGCTTGTCCACCCTGCTGCTGTACTTCTGCAATTGCATGAAGCGCAACTGTTGTTTTACCAGAGCTTTCTGGACCATAAACTTCAATAATACGTCCGCGTGGATACCCACCTACACCAAGCGCAACATCTAACGCTAGAGAACCACTAGACACAGTTGAAATTTTACGTTCCGTTTGTTCTCCTAATTTCATAATTGAACCTTTACCGAATTGCTTTTCAATTTGTTTTAGAGCCATATCAAGGGCTGCTTGACGATCGTTCACTCGATTTCCTCCTCTATACTTGCTTGCTTTGTTTTATAATTTAAGATTACTACGTTGTAGTAGCAATGACATTTTAATTAACTTTCTATACATAACTATACTCGCTTTTGAGTCATTTGACAAGCAAAAAAGCGAATAAATGTTCGATTTTTTTATTTTAACAGCCAAGACTATATTTTAAAAAAATAACTATTTTATGAAGGAAAAGTCCCTCCTTATTTACACAAGGAGGGACTACACCGCTTCAATATATTACTGTTTCAATAGTTGTAAAAGATAATAAATCCCATAATTCACAGTGCGTTTACGGATACCATCACGACTGCCTGTAAGCTTTAGCGAATACACGCGTGTTTTTTCATTTTTAAAAGCTATACCAATGTAAACTGTACCAACTTCTTTACCTTCTTGCTTAGACGGACCAGCGACGCCTGTAAAGCTAATACCAACATCAGAGCCTGTCAGCTTTTTCACACCAACAGCCATTTCTTCTGCGCATCTCTCGCTAACTGCCCCGTCTTGCTCTAGGGTTTCTTTTGCTACATGTAGCACATTGTGCTTTACCTCAGTGTGATAAGCAACAATGCTACCTTTTACAACATCTCCAGCTCCAGGAATGCTCGTTAGCGTCCCACTAAACAATCCGCCAGTTAAACTTTCAGCTGAAGCAACGGTCACTTCTTGCTCTCGCATTGTAGCAATGAGTTCAGCCTGTAGAGATGTCATATCGTATCCGTAGAAAAACTCCCCTACACGGCTCATAATCTGCTTTTCTACTTCATCAAGCATTCGATGAGCCTCAACCACATCTCCATGCTTAGCCGTTAAGCGAAGCGTTACTTCTCCATCAGCAGCTAACGGCGCAATGGTTGGGTTTGTTTGTGCATCTAATAAATCCTCAATATCTGTTTCTAACTGAGACTCTCCAATTCCAAAGAAACGTAAAACGCGAGATTCAATTTGCTCTTTCATATCTAGCTTTTCTGCTAAATATGCTTGTCCATACGATTCATACATAGGGTAAAGTTCCTTTGGTGGACCAGGAAATAACATGTAGTGAATACCACGCACCGTAATGCCCATTCCTGGTGCCATTCCATAATCGTTTGGCAGTATTGTTGCACCTTCAAGTACAATTGCTTGCTTCCTATTATTAGGCGTCATTGTCCGATTCGTTTTTTCGAAATACGCTTCGATACTTTCAAGCGCTTGCTGATCTATTACAAGTGAGACACCTAGTTCTGAAGCAATTGTTTCTTTTGTAAGGTCATCTTTGGTTGGTCCAAGCCCACCTGTAAACACAATCAAATCCGCACGTTTTTTGGCGGTCAAAATTGCTTCTTTCAATCGGCTTTCATTATCGCCAACTACCGTATGATAATATACGTTAATACCAAGCTCTGCAAACTTTTTAGATAGGTATTGCGCGTTTGTATTGGCAATTTGGCCTAGCAAAAGTTCTGAGCCTACTCCAATAATTTCCGCGTTCATGAAATCATCCCCATTATTTTGAATTAACAAATGCTTGCTTGTTTTTCGCAAAGTAATCCCATCCAGAAATTACTGTAAATACAACAGAAATCCATAGGGCAATTGCTGCAAATGGAAATGACACAAATTCAAAGGGTAAGTTATAAAGTAAAATAGCTGAAATAGCAATAATTTGTGTCCACGTTTTAATTTTACCTAGCATATTTGCAGCAACGACTTCACCTTCTCCAGCAAGAACTAAACGTAAGCCTGTTACTCCAAATTCGCGGCTAATAATAATAATTGCAGCCCAACCTGCACCGGCAATTAAGTCTAAGTCTACAATAGCAATCAAAGCTGCTGAAACCAATAGCTTATCTGCTAGCGGATCTAAAAATTTCCCAAGGTTTGTAACCATATTATACTTACGAGCGTAGTACCCGTCGATCCAGTCTGTTGTAGACGCAATAATAAATAACGCTGCCCCTAATAAATGAGCGATTGGCACGTCCATTCCAGCAGCGCTAACTTCACCAAAAGGTAACGGTGCCATCATTAAAATTAAAAAAAGCGGGATTAAAAAAATTCGAGAGATTGTAATCTTATTTGGTAAATTCACTATTGTTTCCTCCAATTACATACAAAAACGTAAGCCGTGCAAACTGTTGTCGGCACGACTTAACCATTTTTGATACTGCTAAGCTACTTATTGAGCTTTTTCCTGCTCATATTTAATCGTTACAACTTGTCTAACCTGTTGATTTGCATCAAACGGTAAAGAAACATCTTGTCCATTAATTTTCAATTGTACCCCTGGTGAGAATCCAATATTCACTCGAACTTCACTTTCTTTCGTGAAGTCAAACTCTTTTGTCTCACCATTTTTTAACATGGCATTATAAAATGAATTGCCCTTACCATTTTTTACATCTAACCATGTATCAGCTTGAGTAGACGACACTTCTAGCTTAAACTCATCTGTTCCAGATAGCTCATATGTTCCATTGCGGCCTGACTTTTGAACTTCTTTATAAGCTTGCTTTGTTTCTTCTTTTTCTTCATCTTTTTTCTCTTCATCTTCTTTAGCAGCTTTTTCTTTTTCTGCCTTTTCTTTTTCTATTGCTTCTTTTTCTGCCGCTTCTTTAGCAGCTTGATCTTCATTAGATGCTTGCTGCTCTTCAGATTGTTGTACTTCGTTATTCGTTTGTTCAGTATTTGCAGCCTGATCTTCTTGACGCCCGGATACAATATTTTGAGCAATCACCCAAATGATAATTCCGACTACCAGCACACCAGCAACTACTAAAATCGTCGGTAAATAATCTGCTGCTTTTGACGCTTTCGTATTTTGGGGAATTTCTTTTCGACTGCGAACACGAGATAACGGCTGTGGAATATCATCGGTTTGAGTCGTTGGAATATCCGTTTTGTACTGATCAAAAATGTCATCAGGATTCAATCCTACAGCTTCACAATACTGTTTGATAAACGCTCGCACATAAAATTTCCCTGGCATTACATCATAGTTGCCTTCTTCAATACCAATCAAATAGCGCTTTTGAATTTTTGTGTTTTTTTGTAAATCCTCTAGCGACATCCCTTTATTTTCTCGCTCTTGTCTTAACCTTTGCCCTAACTCTGTCAATATTAACACCTACCAATTATGCTAAAAATCAAACATGGATAATCCACCGTTTGGAAACATTTGCGAGCCTTCAATGACTTCATATGTAATCTCTTCATCTGGATCATTTCGTAATTCAATGATATATGCAAAGTCATCCAGCGTATATTCACTATTTTGTACAAATACATCGGGATGCTCAACAATCTTTGTCGCAGGCACATTCATAATTTCACGAACGAGCTGCCAGTGTTTCTCATTCGCCCTTCTTGTTGATACAATACCGTCAATGATAAAGATGTTATTAGAATTATACTCATCTTCAATTAGCTGACTGCGAATCGTTTGTTTTAAAAGCGTTGATGATACAAATAACCATCGCTTATTCGCACAAACACTAGCAGCAACAATCGACTCTGTTTTACCTACACGAGGCATTCCCCTGATACCAATTAACTTATGACCATCTTGCTTAAAAAGCTCTGCCATAAAGTCCACTAGCAGTCCAAGTTCATCTCGTACAAATCGAAATGTCTTTTTATCATCAGCATCTCGTTGAATGTAACGACCGTGACGAACAGCTAAACGATCTCGTAGCTTGGGAGGACGCATCTTTGTCACAACAATATTATCCATTGTTTTTAATATAGATTCAAGCCGCTCAATTTGCTCATGGGAATCACACCTTAGTAATAAACCACGCCTTTTGTCATCTACCCCATTAATTGTAACAATATTAATTGCCAACATTCCTAAAAGAGACGAAATGTCTCCCAATAAACCAGGTCGATTTTTCTGTATTTGATATTCTAAGTACCACTCAATTTTATTCACGAAACCCCTCCTCATCCCATTTGTTCCGTCTAAACCTAATCCAATAATAGAATGAACATATTAAAACGCTCATTCACAGCACAAAAATGCTTGAAGAACGATTAATAAATCACCTCAAACACTACTCGGAGAAGCTGTTATTAGATACGTAAAAAATGCGAGCCTATGAAATGGTACCCGCTGTTATCTTTCCCCTTTTTTCACATAATTTAAATATAAATGATTTTCATTAAATTATAAAGTGTAAAACCTATTTCTTATGTAAATGTTCTTATTGTAAGCGCTGTATTTTTTATCTTTGCTTATCATTGACTTATTTATAAATAAAAAAGAGTCGTTTCTCAAAAAACTTGAGCCGACTCCTTCTTTTGTTCATTTCATTAGCATGGTTATATTAATGAGCAGAACCATTGTTTTGAACAAGCTTCACCATCATATTAGCAATTGCATGTTGCTCTTCTTTTGAAGCAACGCTCCATAAATCTGCTAATACTTTTTCTTGTTCGTTTTTTGCGTCAACTTGGTTCGCTAAGTAGCCACCAATTTGATATGCTAAGTCATTGATTACGTCGTTGTTCATACCCTCGTCTTGAGCATGATGTAAGCGATCGCCTAAAAAGTTTTTCCAGTTATCCCAATTGTCTAATACTGACATGAGTAGCCCTCCTTAAGGTTTATTCATATCATAGTTTGTACACCTTCCTCTTTTTTATTCACGTTATTATGTATGCCAACCGCCATCTACTGATAAAATTTGCCCTGTCATATAAGAAGACTGATTAGACGTTAGATAAGCCACAACATCTGCAATTTCTGACGGCTTCCCAATCCGTCCCATGGGAATTTCTTGCTCCATCATTTCAACATCTTCTTCTGTATAATCGGCTAACATATTTGTTAAAATAGCTCCTGGTGCAATCCCATTTACTCGAACTCCACTTAACGCAACCTCTTTGGCCAATGCTTTGACAAAAGTATTCTGAGCGCCTTTCACCATTGAATACAACACTTCATAAGAAGCTCCTTCTAATCCCCAAATAGATGAGACAACGATAATATTCCCATTTTTCTTCTGAATCATTTTAGGAAGAACAAACTTGGTGATTCGATAAAGAGCCGTTACGCTTAAATAAACCATTTCTTCAATTTGGTTATCTGAAACATCAGTCATTAATCCTGATAAACTTTGACCGCTATTATAAATAAGTACGTCTATCGGAACAGAAAGAGTAGCTAAAAACCGATCTACGCCCTCTTTTGAAGATAAATCTCCTTGCACAACGATAATATTATTTGTGTAGAAGCGAAGTCGGCTAGCAATTTCGTTAACTGAAGCTTCGTTTTGGTGGTAATGCAGAACTACCCCATACCCTTCCTTTACCATTTTCTCCGCAATAGCACTGCCAATTCCGCCACTTGCTCCTGTAATTAGCGCATATTTCTCCATGTTGATTCTCCTTATATTATCCATTAAAAAAGCTGACTCAACGTCAGCTTTTCATATACTATCTTATCACTTATTTTGGTACAACCTCACATACAGTAAAGCTCTCCTCATGGATCATATCATCCATTACGTGCTTCACATCTGCAACTGTCAGTTTCTCAAGCGTATCTACAACATCAAATAAATTCATATCGTTAAACGCATAGCGAGTAAACTGATTGGCAATAAACTCTGGAGAATTTAAAGCTCGCAAAAATTCTCCAATTTTTTTCTTTCTTACTCGTTCTAATTCTTCTTCTTGCAAACCGTTGGATTTCACTTCAAGCAAAATTTCTTTAATGCGAGCATAAAATTTTTCCGGATTTTCTGTATCTCCACCAATTAACGCAAAACCAAAGCCATTTTCTTCAGTATAGTCGTATGAGAATGTCTCATCAATCAGTCCATTTTTATAAAGTTCCTCATAGTAAGAAGAGCTTTTTCCAAACGCAAGGTCAAGTACAATGTTCATTGCAAGCTCATGTCGAAGCATATCTTGCCCCGAACGTTCAGGCTTTCTTGTTTTTAAACCAACCATTGCTTTAGAGGCTTGAACAGGCATATTTAATACCTGCTTTTGTTCCGCTACTGTTTCTGGTTCTTTATCAAAATGACGAGTAATTTCAGGCATATCTTCATAATCTTTTTTAGCTTGATTTTCACGAATTTGAGTCATTACCTTTTCTGCATCAACGGGCCCTACCACAAATAATAACATATTACTCGGATGATAAAACGTTTCGTAGCACGTATAAAGCAAATCCTTTGTAATATGAGAAATGGACTCGATGGTACCAGCAATATCAATTTTCACAGGATGATTTTTATACATGTTTTGAATTGTTCCAAAGTACAAGCGCCAGTCCGGATTATCATCATACATCGTAATCTCTTGTCCAATAATTCCTTTTTCTTTCTCGACTGTCTTTTCAGAGAAATACGGTTCTTGAACAAAGTCTACAAGCGTCTCTAAATTTTGTTCAAAGTTAGACGTACAGCTAAATAAATATGCTGTTCGCGTAAATGATGTAAATGCATTGGCAGATGCCCCCTGCTTGCTAAATTGTTGGAATACATCACCATCTTCTTTTTCAAACAGCTTATGCTCTAGAAAATGCGCAATCCCATCAGGAACTTTAATCATTTTATCTTCCCCAAGCGGAACAAACTGATTGTCAACGGAACCATATTTTGTGGTAAACGTCGCAAACGTCTTGTTAAATTCAGGCTTTGGTAAAATATAAACTTCTAATCCATTGTCCATTTTTTCATGATAAAGCTGCTCTTTCAGCTGGGAAAATTCAATTTTCTCCATTGTTTTCACCGCCTTTTCCTGTTAAGAAATACACTGTATCCATCTGAATATTCTCAGCTACTTTCACAATTTCTTGTTTTGATACTGCATCAATTTGTTTGAGGTATTCATCAACGGAAATACTTTTCCCTGTTAATTCATTATGGTACATAACTTCAACCAGCCCTCGTGGTGTATCCACCGTTTCTAACAGTTGATTATGAATAACTGCTTTTGTTTGAGCGATTTCGCTATCGGTAAACGATCCATTTTTCATTTCTTCCATTTGTTCTTTAATAATGGTTACAGCCTGATCATAGTTTTTCGCATCGATTCCTGACATAACCATCAGAAGACCTTTATGACTTTCAACTCGCGATGCAGCATAGTAAGCTAAGCTTGCTTTTTCACGGACATTGATGAACAACTTTGAATGAGAAAAGCCGCCAAATATACCGTTAAACACTTGAAGAGCAAAGTACTGACGATCTCCGTATACAACGTTTGTACGGTAGCCAATGTTTAACTTCCCTTGCTTTACCTCTTGTTTTTCTACGACTTCATTTACATCGGTAATTTCTTTTTTCGTAATTGAACGTTTGATTTCTTTTGGTTGACGCTGCGGCAAATCAAACGCTTGCTCAACCGTGGTTTTTACTTCTTGTTCATGAAAATCGCCAATGACATAGAGATGAATGGCGTCTTCTTTTAATACATGTTGATAATACTCATAAAGCGTAGCTGCTGTAATCGACTCAATATCATCAATTCGACCATTAACATGTAGAGAGTACGGCTCTTCCTTACACATCTCTTCAACTAAGCGAAGGTTTGCATAGCGCATTTTATCGTCAAAGACTGCTTGAATACGTTGACGCAGAGAGCGCTTTTCTTTTTCCATTGCATCATTTAAGAAAGCTCCCTCCTCCGTTGCCGGCTTCAAGAGAATTTCACCAAGCAGCGTGAGTGCTTTTTGAAGAAGAGGAGTTGAATCTTTTAAATATTTTTCGTTCGCTATATCAATTCGAATGGTTATATCGTGGTTATCACCTTTTTTCGTCAAATCCACCTGCAAAGTTGCACCATAGAGTTCATCTAAATATGTACGCAGCTGTGTTGTCGTTGGAAAAGATTCTGTAGCACTTTGTAATACATAAGGTAAAAGAGCTCGCATCGTCACCGTTTTTTCATTCAATGGAGCATTTAATTTTAAAATAAACGTATTGGTTTTATACTTTGTAGTTGGAATTGTATGTAGCGTTAAGCCATTCAATTCGTGCTTTTGTTCAGTCAATAATTTCATAGAGATACCTCCTTATTAATAGTAAGTTTGCTAAAAACAACACAATACCTTTATTTTTAGTTTATTTTGCCGTTTTTAGTCTTACCTTCACTATATCCAATTAGAGGAAAGATTTTCAAGGAAACAACTTTCGTATAAGTCCTTCTTGAATAAAGAGTAAATAAGATAAGCAATTTGGCTTTTTTGCATAGGTGCAAAATAAATTATATTTCCAATTAACAGTTCACCTTGTATTTGTACATTCACTGTGACAGAAACACTTTCCTTTTTCCACAAACTACATCTGAACTAAGAGAGGCTGGAACATAACTAAATGACCTCTTCTCAAAAACGAATCATGATTTTTCTACAATAGTTAGTTTTTAAAAACAAGTTCGTTCCATTGCGTTGCAGACACTCGCTTTCCATGGGGCGGAATCCCAGCCTCTTTGCTGCGCTGCTGGGTCTCAGCTCTTCCTTTATCTCCCGCAGCAGTCGCGTGTCCTACGCTTCATTTCACTAGTTTTTTAATTGTTTTCCGCACTAACAAAAAATATCCAAACTATCGAAAGGAGTTAACTCGCGATAGTTCGGATAGATCATTAACTGAAATACGTATGTCCTAGCCTCAGAAAACCATTCTATTATCTTTTACCTTTTTCATAAGGCGTACCAAGTGCTTTCGGTGCCTCTGCTCGACCGACAAATCCAGCTAGCGCCAAAATTGTTAAGACGTAAGGAGCAATTGTTAAAATAACAGTTGGAATGTCTTGAATAACTGGAATCTGTGCTCCTGTAATACTTAGGGATTGTGCTAAGCCAAAGAAGAGAGCCGCTCCCATCGCACCAATTGGATGCCATTTTCCAAAGATCATGGCAGCAAGCGCTAAGAAGCCCTGTCCAGAAATGGTACCTGCTGAAAAATTTGTGGCGATTGATGTTGCATATACAGCACCACCGATACCTGCTAACACACCAGATAGCATAACGCCTACATATCTCATTCTGATAACTTTAATTCCCATTGTATCTGCAGCCATCGGATGTTCACCTACAGAACGAAGACGCAGCCCAAACGGCGTTTTGTAAATGATATACCATACAACAAAGGCTAACAAAATTGCTAAGTATGACGTCACTGGAACATTAGAGAAAAATAGCTTACCAATAACCGGGATATCAGATAGAACAGGAATGCTTGTTTTATCAATACGGAATTGAATAAAATCCGTTTGTCCTTTTCCAAAGATTTTCTTGATTAAAAAGATAGATAAACCTCCAGCTAAGAAGTTGAGCGCAACTCCGCTGACTACTTGATCTGCTTTAAGCGTAATACTTGCTACGGCATGAATAAGTGAAAAGATTGCACAAACCCCTGCTGCAATTAAAATTGAAACCCAAGGTGCCCATGCACCCAATGAATCTTGAAGAAGTAGTGTTGAAACAATTCCCGTAAATGCACCAAACATCATAAGACCTTCAAGACCAATATTTACAACACCAGACTTCTCACTGAACACTCCACCTAATGCTGTAAAAATAAGCGGTGCCGCAGAGTACAGCGCAGCTGGAATAATTATAATTAAAACGTCTAAGAAACTCATTGTGCTCCTCCTTTACTTAAACGACCAATAATCCAACGAATAAGGTAACTGGACGCCACGAAGAAAATGATAAGAGCGATAACAATCTCAATTAATTCCGACGGCACTCCCGCCATAAAGTTCATTTGTGGTGCTGCTGTTTGCAACCCTCCAAATAGGAAAGAAGCAAGTAAGATACCAATTGCACTATTGGCTCCTAAAAGAGCAACAGCAATTCCATCGAACCCTGTTCCAGTAAATGACGTAAAAGTATTCATATATTGGAATGTACCAAGGCCTTCCATTGCACCGGCTAATCCTGCAAATGCACCGGATACTGACATGGAAAGGATGATGTTGCGCGATACATTCATCCCTGCATATTTAGAAGCCTGCTGATTAAACCCAACGGCCCGAAGTTCAAAGCCTTTTGACGTTTTGTTCAATAGAAACCACATTACAAAAGCTGCTAAAAACGCGACAATAATCCCATAGTGTAAACGAGAATTGTTCGTTGCTTCAGCTAAAAATGAAGATGCCAATGAAGCTGACTCATGGATGTTGTACGATTTTTCATTTCCTGCATATAAAAACTCACGAATGATACTGCTGGTTGTATACAGTGCAATATAGTTCATCATAATAGAGACAATAACCTCATGAACATGAAAGCGTGCTTTTAAAAACCCAGGAATAAAGGCCCACAATGCACCAGCAACACCTGCTGCAAGGATTGCGAGTGGTATATGAATAACAGACGGAAGTTCAAAAGCGTAGCCTACCCAAACCGCTGCTAACCAGCCAACGAGTAGCTGACCTTCTACCCCAATATTAAATAAGCCTGTCTTATAGGCAAACGCCACGGCAATACCAGCTAAAGCAAGAGGCGTCATTGCACGAATCGTTTCACCTATAACTTTTGGACTACCCAACATACCGTTAAATAAAGAATCATACCCTTTTACCGCATCATAGCCTCCAAGAACCATGATAATTGCACCAGCAAGTAACCCTAAAATTGCCGAGATAACTGGAATTAGAATATGAATGGTTCGCTCATTTCTTAGCCATTTCATGATGTTTCACCTGCTTTCTCGCGCTTTCCGCCTGCCATTAATAACCCAAGCTCCTGCTCATTCGTCTCGTTTGGATTCACAATATCAACGATTTTACCTTCGTAGACAACAGCTATACGATCACTTAAATTCATAACTTCATCCAGTTCTAAAGATACAAGAAGAACCGCTCTTCCTTTATCACGCTCTTCGATTAATTTACGATGAATAAACTCAATTGCTCCCACATCCAATCCGCGTGTCGGCTGAGCTGCAATTAATAACTCCGGACTGCGGTCTACTTCACGAGCGATAATGGCTTTTTGCTGGTTACCTCCAGAAAGGGATCGAGCTTGCGTATACTCACTCGGTGTGCGAACATCATATTCTGCAATGAGTTCTTTCGCTTTTCTATAAATCTCTTTATAGTTCAAAATACCTCTTTTAGACATTGGTTCTTTGTAATACGTTTGAAGTGCGATATTTTCACCAATTGTGTAGTCCAAAACAAGGCCGTGCTTATGGCGGTCTTGAGGAATATGTCCTACACCTGATTCAGTAATTTTACGTGCTGATAGCTTTGTGAGGTCACTTTCATTTAGCTTAATAAAACCTGATTTGATTTTTGTAAGACCTGTGAGGGCTTCAATTAGTTCCGTTTGCCCATTACCATCTACTCCTGCAATTCCTACAATTTCACCCGCTCTGACAGTTAGCGATAGATCATTAACAGCTGCTACTCCGCGGGCATCTTCCACGACTAAGCCATCTATTGTTAACACAGCATCTTTTGGTTCTGCTGTTTTCTTTTCTGTTTTAAAATGCACTTCACGTCCAACCATTAAGGACGCCAATTCATCTGGATTGGTCTCAGAAACCGTCACTGTTCCAATCCCTACACCTTTGCGAATAATCGTACACCGATCACAAACTGCCATAATTTCTTTTAATTTATGAGTAATTAAAATAATGGATTTTCCTTCTTTAATTAAACGCTTCATAATTTCAATTAATTCTGTGATTTCTTGAGGTGTAAGAGCCGCTGTCGGCTCATCAAAGATTAAGATTTCTGCACCGCGATATAAGGTTTTTAAAATTTCGACACGTTGCTGCATACCAACTGAAATATCCTCAATTTTTGCATATGGATCAACAGAAAGCCCGTATTGATTTGATAATGCCTCAATCTCTTTAGCAGCTTTTGCAATGTTAATCTTTCCTGCTTTTGTAGGCTCATTTCCGAGGATAATATTTTCAGTAACCGTGAAATTTTGCACAAGCATAAAGTGCTGGTGAACCATTCCAATTCCTAGGTCATTTGCAATATTTGGATTCGTAATTTTAACAGCTTTTCCTTTGACCTTTATTTCACCTTTTTCAGGTTGATAAAGCCCAAAAAGAACGTTCATCAGCGTTGATTTCCCTGCACCATTTTCACCTAGTAAAGCATGGATTTCTCCTTTTTTCACTTGGAGTGTAATGTTATCATTCGCTATGATACCCGGAAACTCTTTACGAATATTTAGCATTTCAATTACATATTCCACTATGTTCACTCCCTATTTGTATCTAGAGTAAAGTCTATTACTTTGGATTTCTTATCCTCTTAAAGGCTATGAAAAAGGCTAGTGGTTCACTAGCCTTTTTCATATCTATCCTGTTGTGATATGAAGAATTATTTAAGAGTTTTCTCAAATTCTTTATATGCATCATCTGTTGCTGGTACTTTAATTTCGCCATCTAAGATTTTTTGCTTGTACTCTTCAACCGCGGTTTTTGACTCGTCTGTTACATTATCCATAGTTGGAGCAATACCAACCGCATCTTCTTGAAGTCCAAACACTACTTCTTCTCCACCAGGGAATTTTCCGTCTTTTGCTTGTTTTGCTACTTCTTCAACCGCAATATCCACACGTTTTACCATCGATGTTAGCGTTACGTTTTCTGGCATACCTTCTTGGTGTTGGTCACGGTCTACGCCAATTACCCAAACCTTTTCACCTTTTTTCGCACGGTTTTTCGCTTCAGTGAATACTCCGTTACCAGTACCACCTGCTGCGTGATATACAATGTCAGCACCTTGACTATACATTGTTGATGCAATCGCTGAACCTTTTTCTGGAGCGTTGAAGTCTTCCGCGTACTGAACAACTATCTCAGCGTCTGGGTTTACAGCTTTAACACCTGCTTTAAAGCCATTTTCAAACTTTTTAATTAACGGAGATTCTACTCCACCAACAAAGCCGATTTTATTGGTTGCTGTTTGTTTAGCTGCAACTACACCTACTAAGAATGAGCCTTGCTCTTCGTTAAATAGAATGCTTGCAACGTTATCTAAGTTTTCTGACTTTAATGTGTCATCAACTAGTGCAAAATGTGATTCTGGATATTGACCAGCTACTTTTTTAATGTCCTCTTTCAGTAAGAAACCGATACCGTACGTAAGGTTATAGCCTGCTTCAGCAAACGTTGATAAGTTACTTTGGTATTCAGCAGCTTCAGCCGATTGCAGATATTTATAACCTGTACCTTCTTCTAATTTATTTTCTTTCCCGAATTTTGTAAGACCTTCCCATGCTGATTGGTTAAATGATTTGTCATCAACTCCACCAGTATCTGTAACCATCCCTACTTTAAAATCAGAAGCCGCTTTTTCACCGCTTCCGCTTTCTGAGTCACTAGATCCACAGGCACTTAATAATGTACCTGCTGCTAACATAAGTGATAAAGCCATTCCATATTTACGTTTTGTCATTTTATTAACCCCCCAAATAGTGTAAAAGAATCGTAGTTCTACTTCACGTTCGTCGCGCTTGGTATTGAACACCTCCTTAAAAGAATCAGCGCACAATCATTACTAAAATTGCGAAAACTTAAAACCTATTAAACTCTTTTTCTTAATACTTGGAAACTAAATTTATCTGCTTTGAAATAGTTAATGGAATATAAAATCGGTTCATCATATTGGTCATAATGCATTTGTCGAAGTACAAGAAGTGCTGTCTCTGGACTGCATTGTAAAATGGGAGAAACTTTTTCATGGTACCCGATCGGCTCAATATGAGCTACTGCATATGAAATATGTTTGCCAGCCTGTTTTTCAAGAATTTCTAATAAAGACTCTTGCTTATATTCAAAATCTTCAGGTAGTATTGCTTGTGGAACTTTGTCCATGCAGTATACAACCGGCTCATTATTTGCAGTTCTCACACGCTCAACAAAAAGCATTTTTTCATCGATTTGACAGCCAAAACGCTCTATGTCATTTTCTGAAGCCACTTGCACATTTGACGATAAGAAAATGGTACCCGGCTTCATTCCAGCTTGTTCAATCATATGTGTTATACTATTTAATTGCTCAATACCTGAAAGAAACGTTGGCTTAGCATTAACAAACGTACCTACTCCATGTCTTCTGACAATGACGTTTTCTTCTTCTAATATGCGAAGTGCTTCACGCAGCGTCGCTCTGCTTACGCCTAACTGTTTTGACAAATCAAACTCTGATGGAAGTCTCTCTTTTTCTTTAAAAACTCCTCGTTCAATGTTTTGTTTAATGTTATCAATCACTTGTAAATACAAATGTCGATTATCCGCTCGAATAGACATCACACTTCCTCCATACCCTAAACTAGTCATCAGACCTCTGATGTTTGACTCTTTAATCGAAAATAATATATCATTTTTTTCGACATAAATAAATAGGTTATATTAATTTTATGTAAAAAATTTTAATATTTTTTAAAAAATATTGATTTTTTCTATTTGTTGCATGTAAGCATGTCTAACAACCTCATATTTCAATATTTATTTATTAAAGACAAACAAATAATTAATTTTTAAAAATAACATTCGTATTTTACCTAACAAAATATGATAACACATTTTTTTCTAATACCTTTTTATAAAAAAATAACAGCATTTATGACAAAAAAAGACGTAGGGCATATGCTCTACGTCTTCTCTAACCATTTAATTATGTTCCAACATCTTCGTTTTGTTGTGAAACAAGTACTGCTCGAGGTTTACTGCCTTCATAAGGTCCGACAACTCCACGTTCTTCCATTGCATCAATCAGGCGAGCTGCGCGATTATACCCAATTCTAAAGCGCCTTTGTAGCATTGAAACAGATGCTGTTTGCATTTCTGCTACAAGCTGAACTGCCTCATCATACAATTCATCCGCTACTTCTTCCACTTGTTCTGGCGCGTCTGTTGGAATCATTTCTTCCTGGTATTGCGCTTTTTGCTGAGCAATAACGAAATCAACCACTTCTTCAACTTCTTCATCAGATAGAAATGCTCCCTGTACACGTACTGGCTTAGAAGCTCCGACCGGCATAAACAGCATATCTCCACGGCCTAACAGCTTCTCGGCTCCTCCCATATCTAAAATGGTACGAGAATCGGTTTGAGAGGATACGCTAAACGCAATTCGAGACGGAATATTCGCTTTAATAACCCCTGTAATAACGTCAACAGACGGCCTTTGTGTTGCAATAATTAAATGAATTCCTGCTGCACGCGCCATCTGTGCTAAACGAGTAATCGAATCTTCAACGTCTGATGAAGCAACCATCATTAAGTCAGCTAACTCATCGACAATAACAACAATGTAAGGTAGTGTCGGTTGCTTAGCATCCGAGTCATCATTGTGGCGCTTCACAAGATCATTATAGCCTTCAATGTTTCTTGTACCACTGTGTGAAAAGAGCTCATAGCGGCGCTCCATTTCGCTTACAACTTTCTTTAAAGCTTGAGATGCTTTCTTTGGATCAGTAACAACGGGTGCCAGTAGATGTGGAATACCATTATACATATTAAGTTCCACCATTTTAGGGTCAATCATCATGAGCTTGACTTCATGGGGCTTCGTTCTCATTAAAATACTAATGATAATTCCGTTAATACAAACACTTTTACCGCTTCCTGTCGCTCCGGCAACAAGCATATGAGGCATTTTATTTAATTCCGCTAAGACAGCGTCGCCAGATATATCTCTTCCCAGCCCCACTAGCAGCTTTTTATCAGGATCCATTTTGTCTTTGGATTCCAAGACTTCACGAAGCGAAACCATTGCTACCTCTTCATTAGGGACTTCAATACCCACTGCTGATTTACCTGGAATAGGCGCTTCAATTCGAATATCTTTCGCAGCAAGAGCTAAAGCTAAGTCATCGCTTAAATTTACGATTTTACTTACTTTCACCCCAACATCCGGATATACTTCATATTTGGTAACAGCAGGTCCTAAGTGAACCTTGGCAACCGTGGCTTTTACACCAAAGCTTTGAAACGTTTTTTCTAGTTTTTCAGCATTTTTATAAATATTCTTCTTCTCTTTTGCTTGATTACTTTTCTTCGGCATTGTTAACAATCGGATAGGTGGAAGTTCATATTCCATGTTTTCAGCTTCCACAAATGAAATAACAGGCGCCTTTTCTTCTTGTTGAGCTGGGCTTTCTTTCTTTTCCACTGGTTGAACAGGCTTAACTGTTGGCTGTGGCTGAGGTTCTGGCTGAGCCTGAACAGACGCTGGAAGTGAATCAGCTTCTTCTTCATAATCAAAGTGCTCAATAATTGGAGGCTGCTTTGCAATGACAGGTGCTTCTACTTCCTGTTCATCACTCTCCTCCTCTTCTTCCACAGCTGGTTTACGCTTTTTCTTTCCTTTAGATGTTTGCTTCTTTTTAGAAGCCCAATTTGTAATATCTTCCCAACCCTCTTTTAATTCCGTGACTAAAAAGCGTACAATTGGCGTTAATACCTTTCGAAGCGTTTCGTGTAAAGAACGTCCTGTAATTAATAACACGCCAATCACAATTAAGAGGGAAGCAATGAGCTCAGTTCCTAAACTGTCAAATAAATAATAGAACATCGCAAACATAACGGCTCCAACCATTCCTCCACCTAAATCACTGCGATTTACTTCCCCAGTTGCTTCCAGCATGTATAAATCCCATGTATTTAAAATGACTGAAGGATCAGTAAAAGTACCATTCTTAGAAAGATTTTCAAATAGCGTGACGTGACTAAATAATAAAATTGCTAAAATAATTAAATATGTACCAACTAGTTGTCTTGTTATAAACGGTGGCAGTGCCCTTTTCCAAATAATATAGCCTGACAGCACAAGCAAACCGATTAGCATAAGCATGTACCACTCACCAATAAAAAGGCGAACAAGCAGCACAAGCGCCTGACCAACCGCACCAAGCCCTGCCATCGCAATTAATGTAATAGCTAATAATAATAAGCCTATGAGTTCAAATCGGACAATGCGTTTCCATTCTTCTTTCTTAAATTTTCCTCTTCGCTTTTTCTTTGCCATGTTCTCACTCCAATCAACGTCTTCCTATGTTGATTTTCTTATTCATATAAACTGAACAAAAAAGCAGCCATTACTCGGCTGCAACATACTCATTTATTATTATACCATATAGTTTTAGTAAAATTATACTCAAATCCTTACGACAGAATTTGACCAGGATAATATTTTTTGTCTAAATAATGCTGAGGGTCTGTGCTTAAAATACGGACAATTTGCTGTTGATTGTATTCGTTTTCTTCTACAAGCATGGAAATGCCATTATACTGCATCATTTTCTGTTTTGGAAGCTCGGCTTGTGTTGTATCGGGATAAATTAGCTCTTGGGGCATCATTGTATACAAAATCATTGCAATAACTGGTTCTCCTGTTGATGTTGACCCTTCTGTTCAATAAGCTCATTAAGCTTTTTAATAGCTTGACCTACCCCGCCAACTTCATCAATTAATCCGTATTCAACTGCATCGGCTCCCACAACATTTGTTCCAATGTCTCGTGTTAGATTACCTTTTGAAAACATAAGCTCTTTAAATTTTTCTTCGGTAATATTTGAATGATGCGTAACGAAATTGACTACCCGTTCCTGCATTTTATCTAAGTATTCAAATGTTTGAGGTACGCCAATAACTAAGCCCGTCAAACGGATTGGGTGTATTGTCATTGTAGCAGTGCCAGCAATAAAGGAATAATGAGTGGATACTGCAATTGGGACTCCAATTGAATGTCCTCCTCCAAGCACAATTGATACTGACGGTTTTGAAAGAGAAGCAATCATTTCAGCAATTGCTAAACCAGCTTCTACGTCTCCACCTACCGTATTTAAAATAATTAATAAACCCTCAATGTTAGGGTTTTGCTCAATCGCTACAATTTGTGGAATAACATGCTCGTATTTTGTCGTTTTATTTTGAGGCGGTAGCTGCATATGCCCTTCTACTTGCCCTACAATTGTTAAACAGTGAATCTTTGAATCCTGTGGCATCTGTGCAACGTTTGTTTGTCCTAGCTGCTGAATTTTATCCAAAATACCACCTTTAGTATTCTCTTCACCTTTTTCAGGTTGCTGTGGTGCTGTTTCTGAAGAATTCATTTCATTGGGTTCAAACATCATTTTGCTCCTTTCCAACAATAATATTGTTAGTATGAGCTTTTCTTTTTTATTAAATCCATCGCTTTTACAATTCATACTGTTTCTTAATAAAAAGAGTCCAAATGCTTCTTTTTCAAAGGCGAACTCTGACTGTTCTAAACGAGTTAGGTTGAAAGTACAAGTTTACTCCATTGCGCTGCAGCCACTCACTTTCCACTCTTTTTTAAACTTGTTTTCCTACTCACAAAAAAATCCGAGCTATTGAGAGTTAACTCTCAATAGCTCGGATATGTCATTAGCTTTTACCTTCCAGCCTCTTAACTCTTATATTTCCATGATAATTGGTAAAATCATCGGTTTACGTCTTGTTTTTTCATATAAAAACTGATTTAACGCTTCGCGCATTTTTAATTTTAAAGATGACCATTCAATCACTTTTTCTTCCATGCACTTTGCTAAAATCTCTTCAACCACTTTTCCTGCCTCTGTAAGTAGAGCTTCCGATTCTCTTACATATACAAACCCTCGAGAAATAATTTCCGGTCCTGCCACAACAGTACGCTGCTTTTTATTGATTGTAACCACCACTGTTAAAATTCCATCTTGTGATAGCAAGCGACGATCACGTAAGACAATATTACCAATGTCACCCACACCTAGTCCATCTATTAACGTATTTCCTGCATAGATACGTCCTGATGGCTGCATGCGACCGTCTTTATACTCAATTACCTCACCTTTATCAAGTACAAAAATTTCATCATCACCTAAGCCTATTTCCTTTGCAATTTTTTCATGTGATTTTTGCATACGATATTCGCCGTTTACAGGGATTAAGTATTTAGGATTCATTAAATTCAACATGAATTTTAGTTCTTCTTGACTGCCATGCCCAGAAGCGTGAACTTGCTTTTGGCTATGAACGACGTTTGCTCCTAAGCGACTAATAATGTCGATTACTTTTGCAAAGATTACTTCATGGCCCGGAATTGGTGTTGCAGCAATTAGCACCGTGTCGTCTTTTTTCACTTGAATAAATTTATGAGATTGTTTGGCCATGCGATGTAATGCTGCCATTGGCTCTCCTTGATGCCCTGTCGTTAGCACAACCGTTTCGTGCTCAGAAATATCGCGAAGCTTTTGCACAGGGACAATTAAATCTTCGGGTATTGATAAGTGTCCAAGTTCCACTGCGATTTCAATTGTTTTCATCATACTTTTTCCAACTACAACTAGCTTGCGATTGGTTTCATACACTGCCTGAATTACCTGCTGAATCCGCTGAATGTTTGAGCTATATGTCGCTACAATAATTCGTCCTTTTGTATGATGGAACAGCGAAGCAACCTCTTGACCAATTACAGCTTCAGATGTTGTATATCCAGGCTTTTCAGCATTGATACTATCAGATAGCAAGCACAATACTCCTTGCTCACCAATCATCGCCATTTTTCCAATATCAGGTTTTTTTGACAAACGATTTTGATCGAAAATAAAGTCTCCTGTATGTACGATTGCGCCATGTGAAGTATGCAAACAAATGCCTACTGAGTCAGGAATACTGTGGTTTGTTCGGAAAAATGAAACGCTTACGTTCTCAAACGAAAGACGTGTCGATGAACTGATAACGTTTAACAATGAGAAACTATTTAGTCCAACCTCTTTCATTCTTTCTTTTACTAACGCAAGGGTAAATTCCGTTCCATATACGGGCACTTCAATTTTTTTTGAAATAAATGGAATAGCACCAATTTGTTCTTCGTGACCATGCGTTAAGAAAATAGCTTTTACACGTTCCTTATTTTCAATTAAATACGAAATATCAGGAATCACCATATCAATTCCAAGCATATCCCCGCCTGGAACCTTTGCTCCTGCATCTAGTACATAGATATCGTCGTTCACCTCAACGATGTACATATTTTTACCGATTTCTCCTATACCACCCAAAGCTGAAATTTTAATATTTTCTGTCTTTTTATCCAATTCCGTTTCCTCCCAAAATCATAGACCCGTCCATAATCTCATTTGTCTTCATTATAACTGATGACAGAATTGGAATACAAGAAATTTCATCCATGCTTTTCTAATGAATAAAAAAGCCCCCTGCATTCTTTTATGAATGAGGAGGCTTTTTATTATAGCGTGTTAAGCATTTTTCGTAATGATTCACGCTCAGGTTCAGTTAAAGGAACAAGTGGTAAACGTACAGATCCTACGTCTAAGCCTTTAAACTGCAGAGCTGTTTTTACAGGTGTTGGGCTTGGAGCAGAGAAAAGAGCCTTCATAACAGGCAATAATTTACCATGTAGTTGAGCTGCTTCTTTTACTTTACCCGTCTCAAATGCTGATACCATCGCTTGCATCTCGTTACCTAATACGTGAGACGCCACAGAAATAATACCATTACCACCAATTGATAATACCGGCAACGTTAAACCGTCATCGCCACTATAAAGCGCAAAGTCATCAGCTGTATTGTTAATAATAGCTGTCATAGCGTCAAGATCTCCGCTTGCATCTTTAATTGCTACTACGTTTGAAAGCTCTGACAAGCGTACAATGGTAGTAAGCTCCATGTTAATAACAGAGCGACCTGGAATGTTATAAAGCATCACAGGAAGCTTTGTGCTCTCTGCAATTGCTTTAAAATGCTGATATAAACCTTCTTGATTTGGTTTATTGTAATACGGCGCAACGATCATTACAGCATCTACGCCAATTTCTTCAGCTTTTTTTGTTAGCTCAATCGATGCATACGTGTTGTTACTACCAGTTCCAGCTACTACTGGAACACGACCTGCCGCTACTTTAACTGAGTGTCTAAATAGAGCTAGCTTTTCTTCTGTGGATAACGTTGGTGATTCACCCGTTGTTCCAGCAATGATTAAAGAATCTGATCCATTCTCAATCAAATAGTTAATTAACTGTGTTGTTTTTTCAAAATCAATGTTTCCCTTATGATCAAAAGGGGTTACCATAGCCGTTGCTACTTTACCAAAATCAATCATGTCTTCACTCCTTGACGTTCAATTATCTCCATTGGTAAACAACTCCATCAACAATATTTAATTGATGGAGTCTGTTTACTTTATTGAGTTACTTTTGATAAATCAAAAGCACGGTGAAGTGCATTAACTGCTTTCTTCAAATCCTCTTCTTTTACAAGTACCCAAATTGTTGTGTGACTATCAGCTGATTGTAAAATTTGAATTCCTTCGCTTGCAAGCGCCGTTACAATTTTAGCCGTTACGCCAGGCACACCGGCAATCCCTGCACCTACGATAGATACCTTAGCACAATTGCGGATAACAGAAGGCTCGTAACCAAGCTCTTGTAAAACCGCAATCGCTTTATCTGTTGATTCTTCAGTAATAGTGTACACAACACCTTTTGGTGAAATATTAATAAAGTCCACGCTAATCTTTTCCTGAGCCATAGCTTTAAATACTTCAGCCTGCGTGTCGTAATAACCGTCCTTACTGAATACCTTAATTTGTGTCACATTGGATACGTGAGCAATGCCTGTTACAAGACGCTCTTGGACATCGCTTCCACGCTGTTGAGCCGCACTATGGGAAGTCACTAGTGTACCTTCAGAGTCAGCATAGGTTGAACGTACGCGCATTGGTACTTTGGCCTGCATAGCAATTTCAACAGCTCTTGGATGAATAACCTTCGCACCTTGATATGCCATGTTACAAATTTCATTATATGTCACAACCGATAGCGGTCTTGCATCTTCAACAATGCGTGGATCTGCTGTCATTACCCCTTCGACATCTGTAAAAATGTCAATGTATTCAGCTTGTAATGCAGCTCCTAAAGCAGAAGCAGACGTGTCGCTACCTCCTCGACCTAACGTTGTTGTATCACCGCTTTCGTTTGCTCCTTGAAAGCCTGTTACTACCACGACATCATACTCTTCTAATTCTTCTATTATACGGTCACATTTCATTTCAATAATCTTGGCATTAGTAAAATCACTATTCGTGATAAAACCAGCCTGAGCACCATTTAGAGCTGTAGCCTTTATGCCATTTTCGTTTAATAAGTTAGTGAATACAACGGAAGAAATTAATTCTCCACAAGCCATTAACATATCTAACTCTCGTTTATTCACAGAAGCCTTATTACCATTCACAAGTGATAACAGCGTATCCGTTGCATATGGTTCGCCTTTACGTCCCATTGCAGATACAACTACCACTACTTTGTAACCTTCTTTTTGTGCATTTTTCAGATGATGAATAGCACGTTCTCTTCCTTGTTCATTACGAACGGAAGTTCCTCCAAATTTTTGGATGATGATTTTCATACTTACACCTCATTAATACTCTGAAACACGCTAGTTGCGCTTATTTTACTAAGCCAAGCTTAATAAGTGACTCTGCAATTTGTACAGAATTCCAAGCTGCACCTTTTAATAAGTTATCAGATACAATCCACATATGGAAGCCATTTTCGTGATCTAAATCTTTACGGATACGACCAACGAATACTTCACGCTTGCCTACGCAGTCTGCAGGCATTGGATATACTTGATTCTCTGGGTCATCTTGTAAAACGATACCAGGTGCATCAGCTAGTAATTTTTTCACATCAGCTACCGTTGCATCATTGTTTTCAATTTCAATATAAACTGACTCTGAATGTCCTGTAACAACCGGTAAGCGAACACAAGTAGCAGCTACTGGTAGTTCAGGCATGCTCATAATTTTTTTCGTTTCGTTAATCATTTTCATTTCTTCGAATGTAAAGCCGTTATCTTGGAACTTATCAATCTGAGGAATAGCGTTAAAAGCAATTTGGTAATGCTTTTTATCCCCACCAACTGGTAAAATTTCTGGCGTGAATTCTTTTTCGTCCAGGATTGCTTGTGCTTGTTCCTTTAATTCATTAATTGCTGCGGCACCAGCACCTGAAACAGCTTGATACGTCGATACAATCACTTTAGATAAACCGTATTTTTCACGCAGTGGCTGCAGTGCTGCTACCATTTGAATCGTTGAACAGTTTGGATTTGCAATGATTCCATTATGTGCTTTTAGTGCTTCTTCGTTTACTTCTGGCACAACTAAAGGTACGTTTTCATCCATACGAAATGCGCTTGTATTATCAACTACAATCGCTCCACGTTTCACTGCTTCCGGTGCTAACGCCTTGGAAATGCTTCCTCCTGCGCTAAATAAAGCAATATCTACTCCTTCAAAGCTCTCTGGCTTTGCTTCTTGAATGATTATTTCTTCTCCATTATAAGTGACTTTCTTACCCGCTGAACGAGCTGAAGATAATAATGTTAATTTGCCAATTGGAAGATTACGCTCTTGTAGAGTTTTTATCATTTGTTGTCCTACTGCACCTGTTGCTCCTACTACTGCTACATGTAATTCTCTTGTCATTTTAATACCGCCTCCAACAATTTTCAACTACTCAACATTTTTCTGCATATACTGACTATTTTAACATAATACCTTATTTTATTGCGCTAAAGAAGAGAAGATTTTAAAATCTTCTCTTCTTTTTTCACCTTTGACAGAAATATATTCTTAAAATTACTTTATGATGCGGCGCGCTACTTTGTTTCTTAATCGCGAAAACGCTCCACGACAACAGGTTGAATTTGTTTCCCTTCCAATGCCGCATACACCGTATCAGAAAGCATCGGCATACGAGCTACCATTGAGTTTGGCTTTGAAATAGGATCATCTTGACCAAATGGAATAAAGTAAATGTTTTTAGTAGCCATTAGTCGCATTAAGTTTACACCATTTAGACCCAATGCGTCATTGGTTGAAATACCTAAGACAACAGGCTTATTATTACGTAGCGTTGCTTTTGCAGCCATTAGAACTGGGGATTCGGTCATAGCATTCGCAAATTTACTCATTGTATTTCCAGTAATTGGAGCAACCACCATGCAGTCAAGTGGAATTTTGGGTCCTAATGGCTCTGCTTTTACAATGGTATTGATAACAGAGTTCCCGGTAACTTCTTCAATTTTTCGAATCCAATCTTCGCCATCTCCAAAACGTGTATTTGTTGATTGAACAGTATAAGATACCACAGGCATTACTTCTGCTCCTAAATTGACAAGCTTTTCAATTTCTGGCATTACTGCATCGTACGTACAGTGAGAGCCCGTTAAACCAAAACCAATTCGTTTTCCTTTAAGTGACATTATTGTTTCTCCTCCCTTTGATCAGCAGCTTCTTTCAGTAACGTCACAATGACATTGGCAACGATTTGTCCTGCTGTTTTTGGTGCCACGATTCCAGGAAGTCCCGGTGCTAGAATCGCTTTAATTCCTCTTTTTTCAGCGTAGCGAAAATCAGTACCTCCAGGCTTTGATGCAAGGTCCACTACAAGAGCATGCGTTGGAATATTGGCTAAGACACTAGATGTCAAAACCGGATATGGAATCGTATTAATACAAATATCACTATCCGTTATTTCTTGAGCTAAATCGTTTAAATGAAACGGTGTTAACCCCATTTCGCTAATGCGTGCTAAATGCTCTGATTTACGCGCACCAACCTTTACATTTGCTCCTAATGCTGCAAACGAGCGCGCCACACTCATTCCTACTCTTCCTAATCCAAGAACGGATATATTCGCTCCATGTATTGTAAAATCTGTATGTTGAATGACCAGCATAATTGTCCCCTCAACTGTTGGAACTGAGTTGTAGATAGCAACATCGTCACGCTCAAACAGCTGAATGAGTGTTCGATTTGTCTTTTGAACAAGGCTATTTAAATAATCATTACTAATTCCTGAATAAATGGTACAATGCGCAGGAGTACTAGCTAAGATCTCTTCTGTTAAAATTACTTTTTCATTTGAAAAGATGGTATCGACTTGCCCTTCATGATTTGTACCTGGTACAGGCAAAATAATGGCATCGACATCGGAAAAATTTAGTTCATCAATTTGATATTTAGTCGCACCAGTAAAGCCGTGATCAAGCTGATCAAACCCTATAAGCGATGTTTTTGCATCTAATTGGATGAGCTTTCGTATGACCTCAAGCTGTCTTGCATCACCACCAATGACAGCTATGTGCAAATCCGTTAACATGTGTCTGTTCACCTTCTTTAATATTAAATAGAGACGTCTAGTTCTTTAAAATTATAGATATCATAGAATCATTCATTACCATTAGATACCTATTGCATTTTCTTCAACATAGTATGTAAACAACTGAGAATCGGTGAATCTTTCTCCGCATTGTATGACAAATATTCGAGTCCAAAAAAAGCATGGCTACTAACAGCCATGCTTTTCTACTATTCAATCGATGTATTTTCTTATTGTTCTAAATTAACTATAACCATATCGGTTCCTATCTTTTCAATATGAGACCATGGTACTCTTACATCACTACCCTGCTTTCGGAAACCAAACCATTTCATAGAAGGAATTAATAGCGCTTTTATTTGGCCCTGCTCATTAAATTCTAAGTCCGTTTGCCCCAGTACGCCAAGGCGTTCAGCTCGCTTTAAATCCACAATTTCCTTACCGCTTAGTTCACTTAACCTCATAAACCTCTCCCCCTTATAACTAGTTTATCAATGAACATAGTAAAAACATGACAAGAAAATAAAAAAGTGTGGGACAAAACGAAATGTTTCTTTCTCAAAGACGAGTTATGTCTTTTCTAAGGTAGTTAGGTTATAATAACAGGTTCGTTTCGTTCCATTCCGCTACGGACACTCGCTTTCCGCAGGGAGGAATCTGAGCCTCCTCGCTGCGGAGTCTCATCTCTTCCTCTAGTCCCCCTAGGAGTCACATGCCTTACGCTCCATTCCACTAATTCTTTAAAATTAGTTTCCTAATCAACAAAAAATCCGAACTATAAAAGAGTCGTTAACTCTCAATAGTTCGGATAGATCATTGACTGAAATACTTATGTTCCAGCCGCTTTCGTACTCTTATTTTTTATTCAATCCTTTTGGCATTTCACCGCTAGGGCTAATTAAAGATAGTGCAAAATCATCTTTAAAAATAGAACGTGCCAATGAATTAACGCTGTCAATTGTCACATTGTTAACTAGATCTAAAATTTCATCTAATGAGCGATGATGACCCAACATTAGTTCATTTTTTCCGTTACGACTCATACGACTATTTGTGCTTTCTAGACTCAGCATTAAGTTTCCTTTTAACTGCTCTTTACTGTTAGCAAGCTCTTTCGCCGTAATCCCTGTGTCTGTAAGCTCTGTAAGCGTATCTTGAATTGTATCATACAGCACATCAAGCTGATTGCTACCTGTTCCACCATAAATAGTCACAAGGCCACTATCACGGTAGGAAGAATGATAAGAGAAGACCGAATAAGCTAATCCACGTTGCTCTCGTACCTCTTGGAACAAGCGACTGCTCATACTTCCTCCCAATACGTTATTTAAAACGATTAGGCTATACACATCTTTTCCACCAATTGGAAGCCCTTCGAAACCTAAGCATAAATGCGCTTGTTCTGTATCTTTTTTGCGAGCGATGTGATTTGTATGAAAAGCTGGCTGTACATACTGATGGGCATCATATGATGAAGTGTATGTACCAAAATACTTTTCAACTTCTTTAATAAAAGAATCATCTACGTTACCCGCTACTGAAATCACAACATTTTCAGGAATGTACATTTTTTCCATATAGCTACGAAGCGAATCACCGTTAAACGTTTTTAACGTCTCTTCCGTTCCCAAAATTGGATATCCTAACGGATGGTCACCATACACAGCTTTACCTAATAAGTCATGTACGATGTCGTCTGGGGTATCTTCATACATCTTAATTTCTTCGTATACTACATTTTTCTCTCTAGCTAACTCTTCTTCATCAAAAGCAGAGTTAAAGAACATATCTGCTAGCACATCAAGCGCTTGATTGGAATGTTCATCTAACACTTTTGCATAGTAACAAGTATATTCCTTTGATGTAAAGGCATTAACTTGTCCTCCAATTTGATCAAAGCTCTCTGCAATGTCACGAGCAGAGCGTGTCTTAGTACCTTTAAAAAACATGTGCTCTAAAAAATGTGAGACACCATTAATTTCTGGATGTTCACTTCGAGAACCAGTCCCAATCCAAACTCCAATCGCTACCGAACGAACCGTTGGGATATTTTCAAGCACAATTCGCACACCATTTTTGCATGTATGTCGAGTAATCAAGCTAACTCCTCCTTTGTCATTTGCTTCATTTTAATGAGATACGTTTATAAGAAAAATACGCTTGATATCCGTTAATCTTTACGATAACTGACCATTCTTTCTTCATCAAGCAGCATCGTTACCGTCGTAACATCTAACCCTTTTTTCTCAATATCCGTTAACAGCTGATCCAATGAATTCGCTGTAGCCTCAGTAGGATGCATCAGCACGATTGCACCTGGATGAATTTTTTTCATCACGCGATTAATCAGCACATCTTTTGTTGGCTTTTGCCAATCAATTGTATCTACTGTCCACATAATTGTACTCATTTTTTGCTCTGAAGCTAACGTTACTACTTCTTTTCGAAAGCTACCGCTTGGGGGCGCAAACCACTTTACTTTCTTACCAGTAGTAGCCGTAATTACTTCATTCGTTTTCTTTAATTGATCAACAATTTGTCCTGATGATAATGTAGCCATGTTAGGATGCGAGTAGGAATGATTTCCAACTTCATGTCCCTCATCTACAATCATCTTTGCCAACTCAGGGTTATTTTTAACCCATCTTCCTTCTAAAAAAAACGTTGCTTTTGCATCGTGCTTCTTTAAAGTTTGAAGCATATCTGGTAAATATTCATTTCCCCAGGCCACATTTATCGTAAACGATACCATAGGCTTTTCAGGGTGTCCTCGATAGATAGCTTCAGATGGAAGATCATCTAAATGCACCTTTGGCTTTATTTGTTTATAAACCAGCTTGTCTTCATTAAACTTACCGCTTTTTTTCATGTTCTCATAGGAAGCCTTTACATCTACAGCGATTCCATTGTAACCCGGCGTTTTCTTCCAGACTGGGTCAATGGCTGCATTAGAAGGCTTAACGTTATATATCTTTGCTTTCTCGGCAATCTTCTGATATAGGTCGTTTCTTTCGACACCAGCTTGCTCAACCGTTGTCTGAAATGCTTCTACATAATCAGTAGCAAACGGATTATAAATTGATTTATATGTAATTGCAAGTAAAAATAAAAATGCAGTAAATTGAATGATTGAACGTTTCACTTATCCTTCCCCCTTCTCCATACAAAGTATGTAGAAAAAGGACAAGGTAGAACAGCGTCTTCAAGCCAATGTAATAAAACCCCCACATCAGTTAGACTGCGTGGGGGAATAACAAGGCAATTATTTTGTTTCTTTTGCCTGCTCTTCTTTTTCTTTTTGCTCTTTCAGAACTGCTTTCCTTGATAAGTTAACGCGACCTTGCTTGTCGATTTCCATTACTTTTACAAGAATTTCATCACCGATAGCAACAACGTCTTCCACTTTACCAATACGTTCTTCAGCAAGCTCAGAAATATGAACAAGGCCATCTTTACCGCTGAAAATTTCAACAAATGCACCAAACTTCTCGATGCGTTTAACTTTACCTAGATACATTTGTCCAGCTTCAACTTCACGAACAAGATCTTCAATGATTTTCTTCGCTTTTAGGTTCATCTCTTGGTCAATTGATGAGATAAAGATTGTACCATCTTGTTCAATATCAATCTTAACACCAGTTTCTTCAATGATCTTATTAATTTGTTTACCACTTGGTCCAATAACATCACGAATCTTGTCTGGATTGATTGCCATCGTCAAGATTTTCGGAGCGTACTGAGACAGCTCTTCACGAGGTGTATTAATTGTAGAAATCATGTGATCTAAGATCTGCATGCGTCCTTTTTGTGCTTGTTGAAGAGCCTCTTCTAAGATTTCACGAGATAGGCCATCAATTTTAATATCCATTTGTAACGCAGTAACACCTTTTGCTGTTCCCGCTACTTTAAAGTCCATATCACCTAAGTGATCTTCCATTCCCTGGATATCAGTTAAAATTGAGTAATGCTCACCCGATTTAATAAGACCCATTGCAATACCCGCTACAGGAGCTTTAATTGGAACCCCAGCATCCATCATTGCAAGCGTACTTGCACAAATACTTGCTTGAGACGTTGAACCGTTTGATTCTAACACTTCAGATACAAGGCGGATTGTGTATGGGAAATCTTTTTCTGTTGGAATAACAGGCTCTAATGCACGTTCACCAAGTGCTCCATGACCGATTTCACGACGTCCAGGTCCACGCATTGGTCTTGTCTCACCTACGCTGAAAGAAGGGAAATTATAGTGATGCATAAAGCGTTTAGATTCTTCTACGCTTAAGCCATCTAGAATTTGCACATCTCCAAGCGCTCCTAGTGTACAAATGCTAAGTGCCTGCGTTTGTCCACGCGTGAATAACCCAGAGCCGTGTGTACGCGGCAATAAGCCAACTTCAGATGATAATGGTCGAATTTCGTCAATGCTTCGACCATCTGGACGCACTTTTTCTTCTGTAATTAGACGACGCACTTCGCTTTTAACAAGCTTAGATAAGATCTCACTGACTTGACCTAATACATCAGCTTCAACTTGTTGCTCTTCAAACTGCGCAATTACCGCTGCTTTTACTTCGCTAATTGCTTCTTCACGAGCATGCTTTTCTTGAACTTGAACAGCTCGGTTCATGTCTGCTTCTGCAATTTCACGCACTTGTCTTTCTAAGTCTGCATCTACTGTATAAAGTTGCACTTCCATTTTCTCTTTACCAACAGCTGCAACAATTTCTTCTTGGAATTCAATTAACTTCTTAATTTGGTCATGTCCAAACATAATTGCTTCTAACATCACTTCTTCTGGTACTTCATCTGCACCAGCTTCAACCATGTTAATAGCGTCTTTTGTTCCAGCAACCGTTAAATGAATATCGCTTTTTTCTTGGTCTTCTACACCTGGATTTACAACAAATTTACCGTCTACACGCCCTACGATAACCCCAGCAATTGGGCCTTCGAATGGAATATCAGAGATAGAAAGTGATAAAGAAGAACCAAACATAGCGGCAACTTCAGACGAGTAATTTTGATCTACACTCATTACAACACTTACGACCTGTACTTCGTTACGGAATCCATCTGCGAATAGCGGACGAATTGGACGGTCAATTAAGCGGCTAGCTAAAATAGCTTTCTCACTTGGACGACCTTCACGCTTAATAAATCCACCTGGAATTTTACCAACTGCGTATAAACGCTCTTCATAGTTAACTGTTAAAGGAAAAAAATCTACGTCTTTCGCTTGTTTTGAAGCTGTTGACGTGCTTAATACTACTGTGTCTCCATAACGAATCAGTGCTGCTCCGTTAGCTTGCTTTGCTAATTGACCAACTTCAACCTCTAGCCTTCTACCGGCTAGTTCCATGGAGAACACTCGTTTTTCTTGTTCCATATCGACGAGTACCCCTCTCTACATATAAAATATATGTATGTAAATAAATGTGATAGTTTTATTATAAACGAAATACTAAAAAACAATAGCTTTTTTCACATTATGTAGCATCTTTTCAAAACATCTAAATGTACATACTAAAAAAGCGGGAATGCTCCCGCTTTCTTCTTATTATCGACGTAAACCAAGCTTGTTGATTAGATCACGATAACGAGTAACGTCTTTGTTACGAAGATAGTTAAGTAAGTTACGACGTCTACCTACCATTTTTAGAAGTCCACGACGAGAGTGGTGGTCCTTCTTGTGAGTACGTAAATGATCGTTTAGATTGTTAATTTGCTCTGTTAGGACAGCGATTTGAACCTCTGGAGATCCAGTATCGTTTGCATGAGTTTTGTACTCATTAATGATTTCATTTTTACGCTCTTGTGTGATAGCCATCCTATTCACCTCCTTGTTTATAAACCCCAGTTACCGAGCAAGACGTTGGTGAATCGTCATGCCAAGCAATGGTTGTTTTGCATACAAGTGTTATATTACTACTTTCTTTTCAAAAAAGCAAGAAAATCTCTGCTTTTTCTTTTAGTTTATTGTACGTTTTTTGAAACACCTAAAAAGTACTGGTTTGCTTCTTCTTTATCTAATGAAATTTGTTCAATTAGCGCTTCAATTCCAGAAAATTTGCGCTCACTACGAATGAGCTTATGCCAACGAACTCTTACATGCTCACCGTAAATTTGCTTATTAAATGATAGAAGGTGCACTTCAATTGTGGGCTTTTTTAAGTCTTCATGAAATGTTGGTTTATATCCTATATTGCATACTCCTTGATACCATTGATTATTTAGCTCTAACTCCACTGCGTATACGCCTGTTCTTGGCAAGAGATAATCAGCGGCTAAGGAAACATTTGCCGTTGGAAACCCAATTTGCCTGCCTCTTTTTTCACCATGAACGACCGTTCCTTCTACTTCATAATTACGTCCAAGCAGCAATTTCACTTTCTCCATTTCACCATCAGCTAAGAATTGTCTAACTAACGTTGAGCTTACTTTCTCTTCATTTGTTGTTAGCTTATCTACGACCGTCTGCGTAAACTGTGAACGAGAGTGAAAAGGTAACGTTTCCATCGTCCCTTTTCCTAGCTTACCATATGAATAATCGAATCCTGCCACAACATGCTCTACGTTTAAGCCGATAATATACTGATCAACAAACTCTTGTGGTAATAAAGATGCAAACGCCCGATCGAAATGCACTATATATAAAAAGTCAATTCCCAGTTTTTTAATAAGTCGTTTTTTTTCTTCTAAAGGTGTAATCATATCAACGTGCTGAACGTTTTTCCCAAGAATGACGGATGGATGAGGTGTGAAAGTCATCACTGCGCTCGCTACATTTTTCTCATCAGCGATTTGCTTTGCTGTTTTAATCACTTGCTGGTGCCCCAAATGTACACCATCAAAAAATCCAAGAGCTAAAACAGAACGCTGTACAACCTCTCGTCCTAAATGATGTGGATGTCGAATCTCTATCGTTTCCAAAACGCACTTCACCTTTTCCTTAACCAATTCAGTCGATTGCTAAGACTTTTACCGGTTTAATTAAATGTTTTTTTGTGGGATGCTGCGCATAAATCGCCATGCATTTTCCAGCTGAATCCACCATTAGAAATTGCCCCTCGAGTAAAGATTCATCTTCTGGACATGGTAATACCGCACCGTTTCTCACTTTCTCTGCTAATGTATCATTTATTTTGAATTTCGGCAAATGAAAGAGCGCACGCTCAATAGGATGTAAAAGTGATTGAATTGTTCCTTCTTTTACTGCTAGTTCAATCTGTTCAAACGTTAAGCAATCCTCTAAAGAAAACTGACCCGATCCTGTTCTTTTTAAATAAGACATATGAGACGGGTAACCAAGTTTCTCACCGATCATAACAGCAAGTGTTCTAACATACGTTCCTTTACTACAGGTCACACGGAAGCGAAATGAAATGTTTTCGCCCGTAAATACATCTCGGTCATCAAGAAGTTCAAACTGATAAATTTGAATAGTACGCACAGGTCTTTCAATCTCAATCCCTTGCCTTGCGTATTCATATAACTTTTTACCATTAATTTTTACGGCTGAATACATGGGAGGAACTTGTTCAATCGTCCCCGTTAAGGATTTAAGAACCTCTTCAATTTGAGCACGCGTAAACGTCGCATTTATCTCTTTTCTTTCCACCACATCACCAGATGAGTCTTCCGTCGTGGTAGAAAAACCAATAGTGACTTCCCCTTCATACGTTTTTGTTGCACCTGTTAAATACTCTACAATTTTGGTTGCGCGACCGATACAGATGGGGAGTACACCTGTTACATCTGGGTCAAGCGTGCCCGTATGACCTACTTTTTTTGTTTTTAGTAGCTTTCTAACTTTAAAGACACAGTCATGAGACGTCATCCCCGCTGGCTTATTTAAAACTAAAACACCATCCAACTTACTCAACTCCTTTTCCTCCATAAAAAAGGTGCCTCAAAAAGCACATGTACTTGTTGAGACACCCTTTATCATGCTCATTTGAGCACCCTAATCATCCATTAATTATGGTCTTGCTCATCGTTGCTTTCTTTTTTAATTTCATGAAGTAACGACTCAATCCGATTACCATAATCAATTGACTCATCAAATTCAAATGTAATTTCAGGTGTTTTACGTAAGCGAATGCGCTGACCAATCTCTGAGCGAATAAAGCCTTTTGCTTTTGCAAGACCTTTTAACGTATTCTCACGCTGCTCAGCATCTCCTAATACAGAGATATATACTTTTGCTTGCTGCAAATCGCCTGAAACCTGAACGTCCGTAACCGTTACAAAGCCGATGCGTGGATCTTTAATCTTTCGATTTAAAATCTCACCTAGCTCTTTTTTCATTTGTTCACCGACTCTAGTTGCTCTAATTTTCATACTGTGTCACCCCTTTTATACCACTTCAACAGGCTGACTGCTATTAAATCAGCTTGAAAAATCCAATTGGTTCCAACACTTCATCAACAGAAAAATTTTCTGCTTATAATCGGTATTATAACCAATCAAAGGTTGTAATAGTGCGTTCGATTTCTGGAAAAGAATCCATTAGAGCAATTGCTTTTTGTAATTCTTGTTCCGTTGCGACGCGACTAGATGAAACTGCAACTATGCTAATTTTTGTACGCTGCCACACATCTTGAAAATCTGTTTCGGATACCGATACATTATACTTTTGTTTTAGGCGCATTAAAATCCGCTGTAAAACCGCTCGCTTATCCTTTAGTGAGGCCGCGTTATAAATTAAACATTCACATTCCACTAATCCAATCACTTAGGATCGATTTGCTCCATTACATATGCTTCAATAACATCGCCTTCTTTAATGTCATTGAAGTTTTTAATTGTAATACCACACTCGTAGCCTTGAGCTACTTCTTTTGCATCATCTTTGTATCGTTTTAGGGCATCAACTTCACCTTCAAAGATAACGATACCATCACGAATTAAACGGATGCTGCTGTGGCGCGTAATTTTACCTTCTGTGACGTAACCGCCGGCAATTGTACCAATTTTAGATACTTTGAACGTTTGACGAACTTCAACTTGACCAATAACTTTTTCTTCAAACTCAGGATCAAGCATTCCTTTCATCGCTGATTCAATCTCTTCAATCACTTTGTAGATAATACGATGTAGACGAATATCTACTTTTTCAGCTTCTGCCGTGCGTTTTGCACCTGCATCTGGACGTACGTTAAATCCAATTACGATTGCATTAGAAGCTGTTGCTAAGATGATATCAGATTCTGTAATTGCACCTACACCAGTGTGAATGATGCGTACGTTTACGCCTTCAACATCAATCTTTTGTAAAGATGCTGCTAAAGCTTCAACAGAACCTTGTACGTCAGCTTTTACGATTATGTTTAAGTCTTTCATTTCACCTTGCTTGATTTGCTCAAATAAATCATCCAAGCTTACGCGCGTTTTTTCACCACGCTGTTGTTCAAGCTGCTTTTGAGCACGTAGCTCACCGATTTGACGAGCTGTTTTCTCATCTTCAAACACCATGAAGCGGTCACCAGCTAACGGTACATCGTTTAGACCTGTGATCTCAACTGGAGTTGAAGGACCAACCTCTTTCACGCGACGACCGATGTCGTTTACCATTGCACGAACACGACCGAACGTGTTTCCGACAACGATTGGATCTCCAACTTTTAGTGTTCCATTTTGAACAAGTAAAGTAGCTACTGAACCGCGGCCCTTATCAAGCTGTGCTTCGACAACCGTTCCAACAGCACGACGATTTGGGTTTGCTTTTAATTCTTCTACTTCACTTACCAATAGGATCATTTCAAGAAGCTGGTCAATACCTTCTCCTGATAGAGCAGATAGCTTACAGAAGATTGTATCGCCACCCCATTCTTCCGCTACCAATCCGTGTTCCATTAGTTCTTGCATAACGCGGTCTGGGTTTGCTGCTTCTTTATCCATTTTATTAACAGCTACGATAATTGGTACTTCAGCAGCTTTCGCGTGGTTAATTGCTTCAATTGTTTGTGGCATTACACCATCATCAGCTGCAACAACAAGAATTGTAATATCTGTTACTTTTGCTCCACGCGCACGCATTGTTGTGAACGCGGCATGTCCTGGTGTATCTAAGAACGTAATCTTCTTCTCTTCTACCACAACTTGGTAAGCACCGATATGCTGCGTGATTCCACCAGCTTCTCCAGCCGTTACCTTCGTGTTACGGATTGAATCTAATAGCGTTGTTTTACCATGGTCTACGTGACCCATAATTGTAACAACTGGTGGACGAATTTGAAGGTCTTTCTCATCGTCAATGATTTCCATTGCTTCAAAATCAGTTGCGTCTAACACAACTTCTTCTTCCACTTCTACGCCATACTCACCAGCAATTAATTCAATTGCTTCTTTTTCAAGCTCTTGGTTGATTGTTGCCATAACCCCAACCATGAACAGCTTTTTAATAATCTCTGAAGGCTCTTTGCCTAACTCTTTTGCCAATTCAGAAACTGTTAAACTTTCAGAGTATGTGATTTTTTCAGGAAGTTCTTTTGGTTGTGCCGGAGCCGGTCTTCCTTTTCCTCCCTGAGGCTTTCTATTACCTTTTCCACCTTTGTTGGCAGCAGGTTTTGCTGGCTTTTTGTTGCCTTTTTTATCATTATTATTTGGTTTTGAATTATTATTTAGTGCTGCATCTAGTTTTTTCACATGCTCATCCTCTAACGTTGTCATGTGGTTAGACACTTCAACATTCATTTCTTTTAATTTTTCTATAACGTCTTTGCTTGAAATATTGTATTGTTTTGCATATTCATGTACGCGAACTTTACTCAATATTTTCACCCCCAAAAAGATTAATCGAGCATCGTGATTAGCTTTTTGGCAAAGCCACTATCCATCACTGCAACGACAACACGTGCATCTTTACCGATTGCTTCTCCTAAAACGTAGCGATCCACAACGGTTCGAACCGGAACTTGATAATACGTGCATTTGTCGATGACTTTTTTTGTTGTGTTATCTGATGCATCACCGGCTAAAAGAACAAGCTTTGCTTTTTTTTTGCGCACTTCTCCTATTACAAGCTCTTCACCAGAAATTAATTTACGTGCTCGATTTGCAAGTCCTAAAAAAGAGAGCCACTTTTCATTATTCAATGTCATTGCTTCTCCTTCTCTACAAGCGTCAACAATTCATCATAAACTGCATCTTCAATCGGTGCGCTCAAGTGAGTAGATAAGACATTTTTCTTTTTTGCTAATAAAATGGCTTCTTTATCTTTACTTAAATAGGCACCGCGCCCGGACTTTTTACCCGTTAAGTCAACCGAAACTTCACCTTCTTTAGAGCGTACAACGCGTACTAGCTCTTTTTTTGGCATCATTTCACCAGTGGCCACACATTTTCGCATCGGGACTTTTTTACGATTGTTCATTTGGCTCACCTCTTATTCCATGTCATCTTCGTCTGAATCAAATGCATGTTGACTCACTAACATGTCATCACTTTTTTGAATATAAATACCTTCTTGCTCGGCTTCGGATTGACTCTTAATGTCAATTTTCCATCCTGTTAACTTAGCTGCTAAACGTGCATTTTGTCCACGTTTACCGATTGCTAATGACAGCTGGTAATCTGGCACGATAACCGTTGTTGCTTTTTCCTCTTCATCCACCATTACTTCTAATACTTTTGATGGACTTAATGCATTTGCCACAAATTCTACCGGGTCATTTGACCAGCGAACGATATCAATTTTCTCACCTTTTAATTCATTCACAACAGCCTGAACACGTTGACCTTTTGGTCCTACACAAGAACCGACTGGATCTACTTCAGCATATTCTGAGTGAACAGAGATTTTAGAACGATCGCCAGCTTCACGTGCAACTGACTTTAATTCAACTGTACCATCATAAATTTCTGGTACTTCTTTTTCAAATAAACGCTTAAGTAATCCAGGGTGTGTTCTTGAAACGTAAATTTGAGGACCTTTTGTTGTTTTTTCCACTTTTGTGATATACACTTTAATACGGTCATGTGGTTTATATTGTTCGTTGGGCATTTGTTCACTTTGTGGCAATAGAGCCTCAATTTTCCCAAGGCTTACATAGATAAAGCGTGAGTCTTGACGCTGAACAATTCCTGTCATGATGTCTTCTTCACGATCGCTAAACTCAGAATAGATAACGCCACGCTCTGCCTCACGAACGCGCTGTGTTACAACTTGCTTCGCTGTTTGTGCAGCAATGCGACCGAAGTCTTTTGGCGTTACTTCAATTTCTACAACGTCGTCTAATTGAAAGTTAGGATTAATCCCTTGGGCTTCTTCAACTGAGATTTCCAAGCGTGGATCATACACTTCATCTACAACGTCTTTACGTGCGAATACGCGCATTGTTCCTCGATCTAAATTTAAATCAACACGCACGTTTTGCGCTTGATTAAAATTGCGCTTATAAGCAGAAATTAACGCTGCTTCAATCGCTTCAATAATAACATCTTTACTAATGCCTTTTTCTTTTTCAAGAACTACCAAGGCATCTAATAACTCACTGCTCATTTTGGTTAATCCCCCTTTAATATTCACTAGTTGCTAATGCGTTAAAACACAATTGCCAGCCTAGCAAACGCAACTTTTTCATATGGTAATTCCACTGTTTTTGTACGTGTTTTAATGCGAATTGATAACGTTACTGTTGTACCGTCAAATGCTACTAGTTCGCCTTCAAACTCCTTTGCTCCTTCAATTGGCTCATATGTTTTTATGTATACATGCTTACCGATTGAACGTTCAAAGTCTTTGTCCTTCTTTAAAGGTCGCTCAGCACCTGGAGAGGATACTTCAAGAAAATAGTTATGTGTGATTGGATCAACTTCATCCATTTTCTCGCTAAGCTTTTCGCTTACAGCTCCGCAGTCTTCAATATCTACACCCGTTTCAGAATCAATAAAAACTCGAAGGAACCAATCGCGCCCTTCTTTTACATACTCTATTTCCACTAGCTCTAAGTTCATTTCTTCTAAAATTGGTGTAACCATTTCTTCTACTGTTTCTTTTACGCTTTTGCCCATTTCTAATCCTCCTTTCGAGACAACAAAATCTATGTCTCTTATCTAAAAAAGAGTGGACACATTTGATACTGTCCTTTCAATACCTAGTATGAAGCTGGTACATACGCACGATATACTAATGAGTAAGAATGATGAAAATAATAATGAATGTTTTCAATTCATATCGCCGTGATACAGTCCGGTACTTAAGTTTCGATGCTAGAACGTCTCGAGTCAAAAAGCATGCACGTACAGAAAAAACGAATCATGCTAACCGCCGATTCGTTTCCCATACTCCTTACTAGTTCGTAAGTTCATATCAATAAGAAAGAGCGGGTTTCCCCACTCTTTACTCGTCCGTATCCTTAGCATTTCCACATTCACTATATCATAACCGCTTATTTTATGCAAATGTTAGAAAAGTGAAAGTTGGTTTTGATCTGGCAAGCTTTCTAAGCAACCGTGATTGTCTAAATACTCTAGAATTGTCTTTGATACTTTTCCCCTTTGCTGTAGATCTTCTTTTGATAAAAACTCTCCATCCTTGCGAGCTTTCACAATATTTAAAGCCGCATTAGTACCCAATCCTGGAATGGAATTAAATGGTGGAATTAACGATGTACCATCAATAATAAACTCATCTGCACTCGATTCATACAAATCAACTTTTTTGAATGAATAGCCACGCTCACACATTTCAAGCGCAAGTTCAAGCACTGTTAATAAGTTCTTCTCTTTCGGAGAAGCATCAAGTCCCTTACCATTGATTTCTTCCATTTTCGCCCGAATAGCAGTCGAACCCTTAATCATTGTGTCAATATCGAAGTCATCGGCGCGTACTGTGAAATATGCTGCATAATATAAAAGCGCATGATGAACTTTAAAATACGCAATACGTACAGCCATTAAAACGTATGCTGCTGCATGGGCTTTCGGGAACATGTACTTAATCTTTTTACACGAATCAATGTACCAATCTGGCACGCCGTTTTTAATCATTTCTTCTTCGAATTCAGGGGTCAACCCTTTCCCTTTACGAACTGACTCCATAATTTTAAACGCTAAGGAAGGCTCTAACCCTTGATAAATTAAATACACCATAATATCATCACGACAGCCAATTACTTCACTTAGGTTACAAATATTATTACGAATTAACTCTTGCGCATTTCCTAGCCATACATCCGTTCCGTGAGATAGCCCAGAAATTTGAACAAGTTCTGAGAACGTAGATGGTTTTGTATCCTCCAACATTTGGCGAACAAATCGAGTACCGAATTCAGGGATACCAAGAGTTCCTGTTTTACACATAATCTGCTCTTCTGTTACACCTAAAGATTCCGTTCCGCTAAAGATCTTCATGACTTCAGGGTCATCTGTCGGAATGGTCTTTGGATCAATTCCACTTAAGTCTTGTAGCATACGAATAACCGTAGGGTCATCGTGCCCTAGAATATCAAGCTTTAAGAGATTGTCATGAATAGAGTGGAAGTCAAAATGAGTTGTACGCCACTCAGAGTTTCGATCATCTGCTGGGAACTGAATTGGTGTAAAGTCATAGATATCCATATAGTCTGGTACAACGATAATTCCTCCAGGGTGCTGACCTGTTGTTCGTTTTACTCCTGTACACCCTGCTACTAATCGATCAACTTCCGCATTTCGCAAATGCAATTCATGATCTCCAGCGTATCCCTTTACATATCCATACGCCGTTTTCTCTGCAACGGTACCGATTGTTCCAGCACGGTATACGTTGTCTTCTCCAAACAGCACTTTTGTATAGTTATGCGCTCTTGGCTGATATTCACCAGAGAAGTATGATGATAGGTAAGCATTTGAAGTTATCTCCAGCTTTTCCCCCATCTCACACCGTACGTGACCCTTTCAGTGTCATACGGCGTTCCATCGTTAACATTGTCGAAGTTACTCAGCTAAGTTTTGGATTTCCTACTTCCGTTCTTAACTGATTTAGGTTTTTAATTGCTTTTAAATCAAAAGTTTCAAGTATTGCTTTGTACTTTGGATTTGTCGTTGGATTGTTATTATGAATTAACATATGGTAGTCTTTTTTGATAATTATTAGATTATCGTAGTCATCAGTTCCACCTTGGGCAGTTGGTTTCTTGTGGTGACATATTGCGTTAAACGGGGTTAATCTTTCACCCGTTATTCCACAGCAACCTTTCTGGGCAACGTATTTACTTAGACGATTGTCTTCGTATTTTACGCTCTTGGACTTATAAGTACCTTTTCTAAACATTTCAATTTCAGTAACGGATACGTTTTTAATCTCTTTGTGAATGGCTTTTCGGTCTTTAGCATTATAGATTGTAAATTCTGGCTTGCGTTGACCTCGGATATTGTGTTTAACTGCTTCCATCGGATATACTAAAATGCCATTACTTTTAAATCTAGGACATCGGTAACCAGTGTAAAATTTTTCAATCACTTTGTTTTTCTCTTGAGTAAAATTAAAAATATTTCTGTATAAAAGTGATTTAATATTTTTGTGTACTCTATGCCTTATATCATTAAAGTCTTGGGATACTCTTGTAGCTATTTTGTAATAGTTCTGCATTCCAAGGATATTGGCGTTGTACATCATAATCTTTTCTGGTGTAGGACTTTTTCTTATCTTTACTAACTTATGCCTAATTACTTCTTCTACCTTATTTTTAGATTTAGGACACATTTTTGAGTTTACTATATATCCTGTTTTTCCAGTTCCCTTTTTAACGGCTCTGAACCGTACTCCCAAGAAGTCTGTACCATTTTTTCGGATATTTGTGATTTTGCTTTTCTCTTTGCTTGTCTCTAAGCCAAGTCTTTCTTGTAACCATTTTTCGACGGCTATTTTGATTTTCTTGGCATTATTGTATGAATTCGTAAAGATTTTAAAGTCATCCGCATATCTTACTAGGTACATCGGTTTGAGTTTCGTCTTTTTAAGAGCATCTGTTTTGTTTCGTTTTAATTTATAAGATATTTTCGTAGGTTTTGTTTCCCATTGGTTTGATATCCACCAATCTAACTCGTTTAATACAACATTTGCGAGTAGTGGTGATAATATCCCGCCTTGTGGCGTGCCTTTCTCTGGTACTCCAATTCCTTTGACTTCGGCTTTCAGCATTTTCTTAATAATTGATAATACTTTTTTGTCCCGTATCCCGATGGTCCATAGTTGTTTGAGAAGCTTGGTGTGATTAACATTATCGAAAAATCCTTTTATATCTACATCAACCACATAATGATTGAAGCTGTGATTTACTAGATGATAACATCTAGCCAAAGCGTCGTGGGTACTTCTTTTCGGTCTAAACCCAAAACTATTTGAGTTAAACTTTGCTTCCACAATAGGTTCAAGAATTTGCAAAAACATCTGTTGAATTAATCTGTCCTCTATTGTGGGAATTCCAAGTGGTCTCTTATCGCCATTAGGTTTAGGTATCAATACCCTTTTAACAGAATGTGGTTCGTAGTATTTAAGTCTTTTTCTTGTTATTGCAACAAGCTTGTTAATATCCATTCTTTGTAAATGTTTAATGGTATGTCCATTTGTGCCTTTTGTTTTGCTTCCAGTATTACTTTTGATATTTCGATATGCTAATCTAATGTTCTCTTCCGATACAATAAAATCATAAAGGTTTTTAAAGTATCTACCATTTGCGCTTTCTTCATAAAGATTATCCAACCGGTCTTGCATACCAAAGTATTCGTTATTTCTCAACTTTTGTATCATTAAGTCAGTCAACTAATCACTTCCTCTCGAAAGTTTTCGTTTCTTTAAGTCTTACTAGAACCTGACTTTTGTAGGTTTGTTTCGACGTTAACGACTAATGCCCTTCCCTCAAGAGTGTTTTATCCTCCGACTTATTGGTTATTCAGTCATCATAGGCAATCTTGTAAGCGGTACTACGGCATCACTGCCACTTCCATAAATCTATGTTATAGCTGTTACTTTTCCATAGAAACACTTTTAACGAAGTGCAACCTTCTGATGTGTTGGAAGCTTCTCACGTTCCACTATTTCTATCTTTACATAATCTACTTAGGTTCCCCCTAAATCCCGTTGAGCTTGACTGTGCCTGTAACACAGTATGGACTTTCATAACCAAACGTTTACTCATCCACACTCAAAATTCCTATTAGGAACCCATATCATTTCTGATATGTGACATTCACGAGAAGTCAATCGAGGGTTCGTCCCAGTTATTCTACTGATTCTAACCATATAGATTTTATAGACACCAGACCTATCGTTCACAGAAGCTTTATAGCTCCCTTTCCTCAGCCGTACTGTTAGGGTGACCTTCAGCCTACTTTAGCGGGCTTCAGACAAAAGTTGTTTTTGCATTACTTCTTATGCCTGCCGCAGCTTCAGTGAGTGTGTTTCAGGGCGTTACCCCATCATTCCACACTTCGAAATAGTAGTTCTCCTAGCATTATAGCTAGTGGCTAATCTTTTCAATTAGCAACGTGACGCACTCAAATCGATATCCGGTACTTTATCTCCTTTGAAACCAAGGAACGTTTCAAACGGAATGTCATGTCCGTCTTTTTTATACGGAGTGCCACATTCGACGCAACTTTTATCAGGGAGGTCAAATCCAGAACCTACCGAACCGTCATCAAAAAACTCCGAATGCTTACATGAAGGGCAAACATAGTGCGGCGGCAGTGGATTTACTTCGGTAATTTCCGTCATCGTCGCTACAAATGAAGATCCGACAGAACCACGCGACCCAACGAGATAGCCGTCATCTAGCGATTTCTTTACAAGCTTATGAGAAATTAGATAAATAACCGCGAAGCCGTGACCAATGATACTTTTTAACTCTTTTTCCAACCTTGCTTCAACAACTTCAGGCAAATCGTCTCCATAGATGCTTCTAGCCATCGCATAGCTCATCGCCCTCATTTCTTCATCGGCACCTTCAATTTTCGGCGTATATAAGTCGTCTTTAATCGGCTTAACTTCTTCAATCATATCAGCAACTTTTTGCGTATTGGCTACGACAATTTCCTTGGCTTTATCAGCACCTAAAAATGAGAAGCACTCCAACATTTCATCTGTTGTGCGGAAATGAACGTCCGGTAGCTGATGACGATTAAGCGGATTAGCGCCACCCTGTGAACTAATTAATATTTTTCGATATATTTTATCTTCTGGATTCAGATAATGAACGTTTCCAGTAGCAACTACAGGCTTCTCTAACTTTTCACCGAGCTTCACAATATTGTTAATAATGTCTTTTAACGCTCGCTCATCTCGCACCAGCTCTAGTTCGATGAGGTGCTTGTAGTTTTCAGGCGGCTGTACTTCAATGTAATCATAGAATTCTGCCGCTTCTTGCACTTCATCGATACCTTTTTGCATCATTCCTTCGAATACTTCACCGCGGTCGCAAGCAGTCCCGATTAAAATCCCTTCTCGAAACTTTTGAAGTTTGGAACGCGGGATACGCGGTACACGATAGAAATAGTTTAAATGAGAAATTGAAATGAGCTTAAACAAGTTTTTTAAGCCTGTTTCATTTTGAGCCAACATCGTTACATGATACGGGCGTGCGCGCTGGTAAGCATTCCCTTCTCCCATATAATCGTTAAGCTGATTATGATTTAAGATATCACGTTCAAACGCATCTTTTAACATTTTGACTAGTAAATAACCAGTTGTTTCAGCATCATAAATCGCACGGTGATGCTGGACTAGCTCTACATCAAACTTTTTCGCTAACGTGTTCAAACGATGATTTTTCATATGTGGATATAAAAACCTTGCTAGCTCTAAGGTATCAATCACACCATTTTGTACTTTTTCAAATCCAGCTCGCTGTAATCCTGCATTTAAAAAGCCCATATCAAAGCTCGCGTTATGTGCAACTAAAATGTCATTTCCAATCCAATCGCTGAACTTCTTTAAGACCTCTGAAGCATCTGGCGCATCTTGTACCATGTCATCCGTAATACCCGTTAACTCAATTGTCGTAGCTGAAAGAGGGTGATGCGGGTTAGCAAAGCTTTCAAACTTATCAATGATTTCTCCCTCTTTCATTTTAACAGCAGCCAGCTCAATGACCGTGTCATACACGGCTGATAAACCAGTTGTTTCTACGTCAAATACGATATACGTGGCATCTGGAAGCGAAACATCTTGAGGATTATATGCAATCGGCACACCGTCATCCACGAGATTTGCTTCGACACCATATAAAATTTTAATCCCGTTTTTCTTTCCCGCACCGTATGCTTCAGGGAAAGACTGTGCTACAGCATGGTCCGTTACGGCAATGGCTTTATGTCCCCACTTTTTAGCTTGACCAACCAATGTGCTCACCGATGTTACAGCGTCCATTTGACTCATCGGTGTATGGAGATGAAGCTCAACACGCTTTTCGTCATCAGAAGCTTTATCCTGTCTTGTAATTGGTGAAATTTCATTCACATCGTTTCCAATCATAACAAGATCGCGTACAAACGTATCATTTTGTACACTGCCTCGTACTTTCACCCACATGCCTTTTTTAATTGCTTGAAGCAGTGGAATATCTTCTTTATCGCGTGAGAACATCTTAATCATAATGGAATTTGTATAGTCTGTAATTTTAAAGATTAATAGCGTACGGCCGCTTCGAAGCTCTCTTGTTTCAGCATCAAATACATAGCCTTGTACAGCAATTCTCTTCTCTTCATCAACAATGGTATCAAGTGAGACCACTTCATCTTTAATTGTATAACCGATTGTAAGCGGACCTTTTGGTAAATCTGGCCCATCACTTTTATCGTTTTCTTTATTCTGCATTTCAGTAATGGCCTGAAGCACTTTTTCTGTATCTTCCTGCTTGCGCTGCTCAACAAACTGTTGAAAAGCTTCCTCAGAATGCACAACCTCTGTTACCAGCTGCATCTGTGGAAAACCATAGGACGAATACTGGTCGGCAATTAGCTGACCATATTTTTTTCGCAGAGCCGTTCCTTCCGCCTCATGTCTTGCATTTAATACTAGCTTTACACCATTTAGCGTTGGCCTTTGTCCTTGTAAAAGCGACATAAGTAAAGGCGAAATACCTTGAAGTTCACTGATACAATGTTGCCAGTAGCTTTGAATGTCGTCCTGTGTACATTCTTTCGTCTCTGCTGTAATAGAAAAAGAGACGTTTGCTATATGTGAGAAAGCTGACCGAATACGTGTTTGAAAAAGCTCATACACATTAAACGGAAGCACTCGTTGAAATTGAAAGTAAAAGTGCCATTTTTTTTGTTCTTTATTAATGACTACCTTCTCAATTGAGGCTTGGTCAAAATAAGGAACAACTTGGTCACTCGTTAACTCTAACTGCTGCAGCAGTAGCTTAAAACGCTCTTTTTTTCCTAGCGTTTGTTCTCCCAAAACTTCTGCCTCCTTTAAAAAATAATGCACTTCATTTTAACATAAACCTAGCATCGGCTGTTGATGCAATGCTTATAAAATCAAACGAAAATCGCTCAACTGCAAATACGAAACTTGTCATATTTGCATTGAGCGATTTTAAAATTAGCGTAAATTACTTAGCTAACATTTCCATAATTTTTGATTCTACTTCATCAACATGGACTTCAAATGATTCCCCTGTTTGACGCATTTTCACTTCTACAATTCCTTCTGAGGCACGTTTACCAACCGTAACGCGCACTGGAATTCCAATTAGATCTGAATCTGCGAATTTAACTCCTACACGTTCTTGTCGATCATCAAGCAGCACTTCTACACGACGATCTAATAGCTGGTTATATAACGTTTCACCAAGCTTGCGCTGCTCATCATTTTTCACATTTACCGTGATAACATGGACATGATAAGGCGCAACAGCTTGAGGCCACACAAAACCTTTCTCGTCATTAAACTGCTCAGCAATCGCTGCTAATGTACGCGATACACCAATTCCGTAACAGCCCATAATCATTGGCTGAGAACGGCCATTTTCATCTAGGTATGTTGCGCCCATTGCTTCGCTATAGCGCGTACCTAATTTAAATACGTGACCCACTTCGATTCCTTTAGCAAACTTAATAATACCTTGTCCATCTGGAGAAGCGTCTCCCTCTTGAATAAAGCGGAAGTCTTCATATGTTGCTGTAAAATCTCTCTCTGGATTCACGCCTTGGTAGTGAACACCATCTTCGTTTGCTCCGCATACGCCATTTACAACAGCTTTTACTGCATGATCTGCGACTACTTCAATCTTCTCGCTTACTTGAATAGGACCAAGTGAACCAATTTGAGCTGCCATCACTTCTTTTGCTTCCTCTGGCGTTGCAAGCTCAACAACTGTTGCTTCAAAATAATTTTTTACTTTGATATCATTAATCTCATGATCTCCACGAGCTAAGACCAACACAAAGCGATCATCTACCTTAAATAGCAGCGACTTAATGCATGATGATGCTTCGACATTTAAAAACGATGCAACTTCTTCAATTGTGCGCGCATCAGGCGTATTTACTTTTTCAAGTTCAACAGGTGCTTCGTTTGATTTCTTATACTGCGTTACGACTGGAGCCATTTCAATATTTGCAGCATAAGAAGATGTATCTGAATAAGCAATTGTATCTTCACCGATTTCAGATAGCACCATAAACTCATGCGTATCTTTTCCACCCATTGCCCCTGAATCTGCAATAACTGCGCGGAAGTTTAATCCGCAACGCTCAAAAATGCGGCTGTATGCTTCGTACATCTTATCATACACTTCATCTAAGCTTTCTTGTGAAGCATGGAAAGAATAAGCATCTTTCATCACAAACTCACGACCACGTAATAGTCCAAAACGCGGACGTTTTTCATCACGAAACTTTGTTTGGATTTGATATAGGTTTAAAGGTAATCTTTTGTATGATTTTACTTCATCACGAAGCAAGCTTGTAATAACTTCTTCATGCGTTGCGCCTAAAGCGAATTCACGGCTATGGCGATCGTTCATACGCATTAATTCTGGTCCATATGAATACCAACGGCCAGACTCTTTCCACAACTCTGCTTGTTGAAGTGCAGGCATTAGCAATTCAACTGAGCCAGCACGCTCCATTTCTTGTCTTACAATTTCTTCAACCTTTTGAAGCACTTTTTTACCTAAAGGTAAGAAGCTGTATACACCACTAGCATTTTGGCGAATAAAGCCTGATCTCACTAAAAGCTGATGACTTTTTACTTCTGCATCAGCAGGTACTTCTCTTAATGTAGGAATTAATGTTGCACTTTGTCTCATAACCTTGCACCTCTTTACTCACTTCTCTATTTTCATAGTTTATCACGCTTTTACAACCACAGTAAGCCCCTATTTACAGGGGCTTACCTTTGTTCATCACGTATTCCCTATTTGTTTTTATAAAAAGAAACTTTGAATGTCATTCCACGTTACTACAAGCATTAATAGCATAAGTAACGCAAATCCAATAAAGTGAACTACACCTTCTTTTTGACGATCAATCGGCTTACCCCGTACTGCTTCAACTGCAAAGAACACGAGACGTCCACCATCTAAAGCCGGAATAGGTAATAGATTCACGATTCCTAAGTTGATGCTTAAAACAGCCGCCCACTTCATTAGGTAGTAAATACCTGACTGTGCCACTTGGTCAGTAGCTGCATAAATACCAACAGGACCTGAAAGCATATCAAGTGAAAACTGTCCTGTCACTAGCTTTCCTAACCCAGTCACAATTTCTTTCATCCACGTTGCTGTTTCAGTTGCGCCGTTTGTGATAGAGCCAATTACCGACTTTTCAACAGGTGCATACACACCTATTAAACCGATTTTTTCTTCTCCCATTTCACGACTATCCGGTGTTACCTCTATTTCACGCGTTTCATCACCGCGATTAACAGTGAACGTAATCTCTTGCTCTGGATGCTTACGGATGACTTCAACAACATCTTGCCATGTCGAAACAGCTGCACCATCAATTGCTTGTACTTCATCACCTTGTTTCAAGCCCGCTTCAATAGCAGCGCCGTCCTTTGTTAATTCACCAAGTACCGGCTTATCAACTGCATAGCCTTGTGAAATCCCTAGCACCACAAAAATAACGAAAGCTAGCACAAAGTTCATTAAAGGACCTGCAAAGATAGCCATAGCACGTTGTCCCAATGTTTTGGAAGCAAATTGACGACTGTACGGTGCGATTTGAACCTCATCACCATCAACAATAAAGTACGACTCTTCAGCTACTCTAAAGGTGTGTAATCGTTCTTCATCTTCTGATTCATATCCTTTAATAACCATTTCATGCTCTAAGTCTGCATGCTCTACTTCAATCACTCTAGCATCTGGATATTGCTCTTTATTATTAATAATGACTTTTTCTACCTTTTCATCATTATTAAACAGTAAGCCAATAACCTGACCCGGTTTCACATCAATCATTTCCGGATCTTCCCCGGCCATACGTACGAATCCACCTAATGGCAATAAGCGAATTGTATAGACTGTTTCATCTCGTTTGAACGAAAGAATTTTCGGCCCAAAGCCGATAGCAAATTCACGGCATAGAATTCCAGCTCGTTTCGCAAAAATTAAATGCCCTAACTCATGGAAAAAGACAAGAGCACCAAAGATAATAATAAACGCAATGACCGTATTCAATGGGTATGCCCCCCTTCTTATGATAAGGTGAAACGTTAATCAGAAATGTACGCCTTCTTAAGTTATCATACTAACTTTAATTAGTACGAGCTAAAAGGTTTACAAGTTTTCTTGTTTCTAAATCTACTTCTTTTATTGTAGACAAGCAAGGATTTTTTATAACCTGATGCTCATTCATTGCTCGTTCAATCACATCTTCAATCTCTAAAAACGTAATAGCCCCATCTAAAAAGGCCTGAACAGCGGATTCATTTGCTGCGTTTAAAACCGTTGGCATCGTACCGCCTACTTTACCTGCTTCAAAAGCAAAACGCAAACATCTAAAGCGGTCTTGATCCATTTTCGAAAAGTGTAGCTGTCCAATATCAGCCAAGCTTAAACGATCTGTGCCCTGCAGCGGTAAGCGTTTTGGATAGGTTAACGCATATTGAATTGGCACGCGCATATCTGGTGTTCCAAGCTGTGCAATTACACTAGTATCAGCAAACTCCACCATTGAATGAATAATACTTTCTTTATGTAATAATACATCAATTTGTTCATACGGAATATCAAAAAGCCAGCGTGCCTCAATGACTTCTAGTCCTTTATTCATCATAGTAGCTGAGTCAATTGTAATTTTTGCGCCCATCGACCAATTTGGATGATTTAACGCTTCTTGAACGGTTACACCTTTTAACTCTTCTCTTGTTTTATCTCGGAAGCTACCGCCAGAAGCTGTTAAGATTAAACGATCGATTGCTTTATCATCTTGCCCTTGAAGGCTTTGAAAAATAGCTGAATGCTCGCTATCTACTGGTAAAATGTCCACTCCATACTCCTTAGCCGCACTCATAACAATATGGCCTGCTGTAACTAACGTTTCCTTATTGGCTAACGCAATTGTTTTTCTCATTTTAATCGCTTCAAGCGTTGGTACTAATCCAACACTTCCCACAACGGCATTCACTACTACTTCCGTTTCCGGGTGTGTCGCTACCGCCACCAAACCTTCTTCACCATACATGAACGTTACGTTTGGAAACTCCGCCTGCAGTGTTTCACTGTCTTCTTTGTTCATAAGTGAGACAAGAGATGGCTTACATACTTGAATAATCTTGCGTGCTTCTTGTACATTTCGACCAAATGACATAGCTACAAGTTCAAAAGAATCACAGTGAGCTTGAACAACGTCAACTGTTTGAAGTCCAATCGAACCTGTAGCACCTAATAAAGAAAGTTTCTTCAAATATATTCACTCCCATTACTTCAAAGACATGTTTTTACTGAGTAGACAAGCCTTAGCTATTTTTAATTATGGTTCTACTAGAGAGATAAAAGAAACGCCAGAATTGGCATAATAAATAGCAGACTGTCAAATCGGTCTAGTATTCCTCCATGCCCCGGTAAGAGTTTACCTGAATCTTTTACTCCATAATGTCGTTTAAATGCCGACTGTACTAAATCTCCCATTTGTCCAAACAAAGAGATGATGATTCCAATTAAAAGTACTGCGCCCATGGACTGCTCAATGCCCGACGTGACTTTAAAAATAACCGCAACTACTAATGCACATACTACTCCACCAACAAAGCCTTCAATTGTTTTATTAGGACTAATCTCAGGCCACAGCTTTCTCTTCCCCATTGCTCGTCCGATAAAGTAAGCGCCAGAATCAGTTGCCCAAATTAAAAGAAATGCGAAAAATAAATATGTTAACCCATGCTCTGCACGAACTTCAATAAAGTAGTGAAAGCCTAGCCCTACGTAAATGGTCGTTAATAAAAGAAAACCTACGCCATCAAATGTAAATACATTTTTTACAACTACTGTATACATTAATAATAACAGCGTAGCAAATAGAGCTACTTCTACTTTATGTTCACTTACCATTTGAAATGCAACATCTGAGCTATTTGGTAGTAAAAACACCCACGTTAGTAGGAAACTGATAATGCTGGGAAAAGACAATGGTTTGATTTTTTTCATATTTAACAGTTCAACAACACCAATTGTTGCTAACAAATACATTAAAGCAGTAAATGGCATGCCACCAATCATGACAATAGGAACAAACACCGCTAGTGCAACAATGGCTGTAATGATTCTTTGTTTCATGTTAGTTCAACACCCTCTTAGACTCCACCAAAGCGACGCCCACGATTTTGGAACGCCTCAATTGCTTCAATTAAATGATTTTCTTTAAAATCTGGCCATAATACATCTGTAAACCAAAATTCAGTATAAGCTAACTGCCAAAGCATAAAGTTACTTAAGCGCAGTTCACCACTTGTTCGAATTAACAAATCTGGATCTTGTAAGCTCTTACTCATTAAATACGAAGAAAACAATTCGTCATTAATTTCAGAAGGATTTAAATTGTTAGATTCAACATCCTTCGCAATAGCCTGGACAGCCTTAACGATTTCATGTCGACTTCCATAATTAAGTGCAAAGTTCAAAATAAGGCCTGTATTATCTTTTGTTTCATCAATTGCCTTATCAACTGCACGTAATGTATGAGAAGGTAGTTCACTCTTATCTCCCATAATGCGCACCTGAACATTTTCTTCAATCAGCTCCGGTAAAAAAGTCGTTAAAAATTCCTCAGGTAACTTCATAAGGAATTCTACTTCCACCTTTGGTCGTTTCCAGTTCTCTGTTGAAAAAGCATATAAAGTTAGCGCTTTAACGCCCAATTGACTTGCTGCTTTTGTAATTTGTCGAACGACTTTCATTCCCTCATGATGTCCCATCATTCTAGGAAGTGCTCTTTTTTGTGCCCAGCGCCCATTACCATCCATAATAATTGCAATATGTTCTGGTACAGCCTGCTTCTTCACTCGCTCTTTTCGTTCCTCAAAAGACTGTGTGCCTGGATCTTGACTTTTTTTCCATGCTTGAATTTTTTTTAACATGCAAAGGTCCCCCGTTGTATGTTCTCATTGACATTTTGTTCTTTGTCATTCGATATTTTGTCTTACTACACATTATTAACAAAAAAACCCCCTGTAAACAATAGAGGGTCTTTTACAATATATTTTACATTGAAATGACTTATACCGCCATAATTTCCTGCTCTTTATCTTTTGTCACGCTATCAACTTTAGCAATGTGGTCATCCGTTAACTTTTGAATATCATCACTATATCCGCGAAGATCATCTTCTGTAATTTCACCGTTTTTCTCTAACTTTTTAAGGTCATCGTTTGCATCACGACGAATATTACGAACTGCTACTTTCGCATCTTCAGACGCTTTCTTCACTGTTTTAACAAGCTCTTTACGACGCTCTTCTGTTAAAGCAGGAATTGATAAACGGATGATTGAACCATCGCTTGTTGGCGTTAGGCCTAGGTCAGATTTCATAATTGCTTTTTCCACTTCACCAAGCTGTGATTTATCATAAGGTTGGATTACCAACATACGAGCTTCCGGTACGCTAACTTGTGCAAGTTGATTAATTGGTGTTGGAACACCATAATATTCAACCGTCACGCGGTCTAATAATGAAGCACTCGCACGTCCAGCACGAATTGAAGCTAATTCACGACTATATGACTGAAGTGCTTTTTCCATTCTTTCCTTTGCATCTTGCAACACTTGTTTTGCCATCATTATTTCCCCCTTACAATTGTTCCAATATTTTCGCCTGTTACGGCACGTTTGATGTTTCCTTCTTCCGTAATCGAGAAGACGATTAGCGGAATATCATTATCCATGCATAGAGAAGAAGCAGTCGAATCCATTACAGCTAGTCCATCCTTTAAGACATCAATGTATGTTAATGTTTCATACTTTACTGCGTCTGGAACTAGTTTCGGATCAGCATTGTATACGCCATCAACATTATTTTTCGCCATTAGAATTACATCTGCTTCAATTTCAGCCGCACGCAACGCAGCTGTCGTATCAGTAGAGAAGTAAGGATTTCCTGTACCTGCTGCAAAGATTACAACGCGTTTCTTCTCAAGGTGACGAACCGCTTTTCTTCTTATGTATGGTTCAGCAACTTGTCTCATTTCGATAGATGTTTGAACGCGAGTTTGTACTCCAATGTTCTCTAAGCTATCTTGAAGTGCTAGTGAATTCATAACAGTTGCAAGCATGCCCATGTAATCTGCAGCTGCACGGTCCATTCCCATTTCGCTACCAATTTTACCACGCCAAATGTTTCCACCACCAACGACTACTGCTACTTCAACGCCTAAGTCATAAACGTCTTTCACTTGCTCTGCAACCGACTTAATGATAGAAGGATTAATACCAAATCCGTCTTCTCCTGCTAATGCTTCGCCACTTAATTTTAATACAATACGATTATATTTTGCTTGACTCATGCCTAACCTCCATCGTCAACGGTGAGATCCATTTTTTTGAAAAAGGGAACACAGAGTGTTCCCCATTTAATCACATTCTTACTTTTTAACTTGGCTCATTACTTCTTCAGCAAAGTTATCTTGACGCTTCTCAATACCTTCTCCTACTTCAAAGCGTACAAAGCTCTCTACTGTTGCACCTTTGCTCTCAACGAATTGACGAACTTTTTGATCAGGATTTTTAACAAATGTTTGATCTAATAAGCAGATATCTTCGAAGAATTTGCTTAAGCGACCTTCAACCATTTTTGCAACGATTTTTTCTGGCTTACCTTCGTTTAATGCTTGCTGTGTTAATACTTCACGCTCACGCTCAGTCTCTTCAGCAGAAACTTCGTCACGAGATACATATTTAGGGTTGATAGCAGCGATGTGCATTGCAACATCTTTTGCAGCTTGCTCATCAGTTGTACCAGATAATACTGTTAATACACCAATACGTCCACCCATGTGTAAGTAAGCACCAAATGCGTCAGCATCTGTTTTGCTTACTACAGCGAAACGACGTAGAGAAAGTTTTTCACCAATTGTAGCGATTGCTGAGTTAATGTGCTCTTCTACAGTAGCTCCATTTTCCATTTTTTGAGCAACAGCTTCTTCAACGTTAGCTGGTTTGTTAGCTAAGATATGTGCAGCAAGTTCTTTTGTTAACTTCTGGAAACCTTCGTTTTTCGCAACGAAATCTGTTTCAGAGTTTACTTCAAGGATAACTGCTTCGTTACCTTGTGTTTCGATGTAAGTTAAACCTTCAGCAGCGATACGATCAGATTTCTTAGCCGCTTTAGCAATACCTTTTTCACGTAAGAAATCGATTGCTTTTTCCATGTCACCGCCAGTTTCAGTTAATGCTTTTTTACAATCCATCATACCAGCGCCAGTTTTTTCACGTAATTCTTTTACCATTTGAGCTGTAATTGCCATAATAAATAGCCTCCTTATTTGGGTATGTACTCTATATCAATTAATTAAATCTTTTCAAAAAAAGGTGATAAAAGGCTATTCCCTCTTATCACCTTTCGTGGAATTAAGCAGTAGTTGTTTCAGTTTCAACTGCTGTTTCTTCACCTTGTTTTGCTTCTAAGATTGCATCAGCGATTTTAGAAGTTAAAAGTTTCACAGCACGAATTGCATCATCGTTTGCAGGGATTACATAATCAATTTCGTCTGGATCACAGTTTGTATCTACGATACCAACGATTGGGATGTGTAATTTTTTAGCTTCTGCTACTGCGATACGCTCTTTACGAGGATCGATGATGAATAATGCATCAGGAAGTTGTTTCATATCTTTGATACCGCCTAAGAATTTCTCAAGACGCTCTAACTCTTTTTTAAGTTGAACTACTTCTTTCTTAGGTAGTACTTCAAAAGTACCGTCTTCTTGCATTCTTTCGATGTCTTTTAAACGCTTAATACGTTTTTGGATTGTAGAGAAGTTTGTTAATGTACCACCTAACCAACGTTGGTTAACGAAGTACATACCAGCGCGAGCTGCTTCTTCTTTAACAGAATCTTGAGCTTGCTTTTTAGTACCTACGAATAACATAGTACCGCCATCAGCAGCTAATTCTTTAACGAAGCGGTAAGCTTCTTCTACTTTCTTAACTGTTTTTTGAAGATCGATAATGTAGATACCGTTACGCTCAGTGAAGATATATTTCTTCATTTTTGGGTTCCAACGGCGAGTTTGGTGACCGAAATGTACACCAGCTTCTAGTAATTGTTTCATTGAAATTACTGACATGTGTTTTTCCTCCTAATGGTTTTGATTATCCTCCGCTCATTTCATCTTTAGCCAAAACTACAAAGCGTAGCACCAATGACTAAATCAATGAGCGTGTGTATTAACACCAAAAACAAATATAGCACACTCACTTTTCACAAGCAAGCCTAAAATGCAGTTTATTGTTGAAATTTCAATAATAACTCAATTTCAGTTTTCCCTCTATATAGATTTTTCGCAATTTCTTCGATTGTTAAACCTTTTTTTTGCAGAGAAAGCGCAATTTCTTGTACTTCATTTCTAGATAATTTACTAGCTTCTTCCTTTGTCAGTTCGTTTTCACTTCTTTCAACTTCTTCGGTCATCTCTTGTTGAAGAAGTTCTGCAAAAGACTCTTGTGGTTCGCTTTTTAAATCTATTTTTTGATAAGCAATATCTAACTTTTCTTTCCCTTCCTCATCAGAAGGTGGTTTTGTTATAGACACACCTGGCTGTTCAGCTTCTATTCGCTTCATTCTTTGCTGCACCTTTAGTAGAAAAGCATCGTTTTGAGCATCCACTTCCGCTAAATAAGTCGCCATTGTGCTATCCATTTCCTCTATTATTTCACGCTGTTTTTTTTCTAAAGCATTTACCGAATACAGTTGCTGACGCAACCGCCAAATAACTAGAAGCGTCACACTATGTAAAACAAAGCTAATCATTAATAAGATATACATTGTAAAATCCCTCTAACCTACATCATTTTATTTAACGTATTTCTTAGTTTGAACAAAGCTTTTGAGTGTATTTGTGAAATACGTGATGTGGATAAACCTAAAACGTGTCCAATTTCAGTAAACGTCAATTCTTCTTTATAAAATAATGAAATGACAAGCTGCTCTTTCTCATTAAGCTTTTCAATTACCCGAACCAGTTCCGCAAAGTATTCTTCTTTTAAAAGATGGTCTTCAGGAGTAATCATTCTCTCGTCACGGATTGTATACGATTGGTGATCACCTTCATCATGCTCTTTTATTGGTTCTTCAATTGATAAAACATTAGCGAAAAAACCTTCATTCATCACATGAATGACTTCTTCTTCTGTCATCTTTACTTCACTAGCAATCTCTTGAACAGTAACATTTCGTAAATAATGTTGTTCAAGTTTTTCAATCGTATGCTCCACTCTTTTGGCTTTTTCACGTGCGCTTCTAGAGAGCCAATCTTCTTTTCTTAATCCGTCTAAAATAGCACCTCTGATACGGAACGATGCATACGTATCAAATTTCAAATCACGTTTATGGTCAAATTTTTCAAGTGCATCATACAACCCCATTAAGCCAAGGCTTTTTAACTCTTCTTTATGTACATTTCGAGGTAAACCCACTCCAATTCGTTGCACATGGTAATTGACAAGCGGCATATATTGCTTCACAAGCAAATTACCAGCCTCTTCATCTCGTTCTTTTGACCATTTTTCCCACCGTTTCTTTTCATCCATTACATTTACACTTGTCATGACGGCTTCTCCCCCTTCTTTCGTACAATAAATAGCTACCCTTTTAGCTTACTGGCTAGATTTCAACCACACCTTTGTTTACCGTTCGAACCATTAGTCGTGAAGTTGTGGGATCGAATTCAATTGTTCTGCCGTTTGTTCCTCCCACATCTTTTGATATTAACCTAATATGATGCTGTTTTAACTCCTGCTCCACAGCTATAATATTTCGAGCGCCAATTTTCATAAAATCATTATTTGAAGTAAATTGAAACATCTGCGCACCACCTGCTATTTTGGCACATAAGTGTCTTTTATTTACACCTAAATGTACGAGCATTTCAATCAAATCAATAATGGCTGTATCTGCATACTTAGCCCGGTTGAATGACTCTTTCACATGCCGAGAATCCGGCAGCATAATATGAGCTAGACCCGCTACCTTTAAGATGTCATCATATAATACAACTCCTACGCACGAGCCTAATCCTGCTGTGCGAATTAAATCAGGTCCTTGCACAACATTCATATCTGAAATACCAACTTTTACAATATGCTTATCCATGCAATGGTACTCCTAATGCTTGAAATAATGGTTGAATAGAATCGTTGTCTGGAACAAGGAGGAAATTCCCTTTCATAACGGAAGAGTGCGCTTGTTCTTGTAACATTGTTTCAATTATTAAAACCGATTCCATCTGATACCCTTCTTCCAGTAATCCACTCGTCATCGTAGCACCAAGCATATCTACACAAACAGCTGGTAATGAAGGGTAGATATGAAGGCTTGTTAAATCTGCAAGAGCAGTTAAATAGGAGCCACATAAAATATTCCCTATTTCATATAGCGTAGACCGCATTAATTCTGATTCAAGGAAATTCAAACTTTCAATTTCTATTGAAGGTTCATCTAATAAATAGCCTAGTAATGTCTTCGTATCATCTACTGATAATAGAAAAAACAAGCTACCTTGAATATCTCCTTTAATCTGTAATAATAGCTGCACTACTACTCGCTCAGGACCTCCAATTTCTTCAACCGCTTCGTTTATATCAGTAACTTTTACGCTTGGAAGCTGCATCTCAATTCTTTTTTTTACCAAATGAGAAAGGGCCGTGGCTGAATTAGCAGCTCCAATATTTCCTATTTCTCTCAAAACATCTAAATGGATTGCGTCAAACTTCAAATTGTCTAAGTTGGTTTTATTCTTGGTCATCCAAACCTAAAACCTTTCCTAAATTCACTAGTACTATTAAGCGCTCCTCTACTTTTACAACACCGCTTATATAATCAGCTTCAATACCTTCGATGACTTCAGGTGCTGGTTCAATATGGTCATCATAAATATCTAACACATCGTTTGCTGCGTCTACGATTAAGCCAACTTCAATATCGTTTATTATGACAATAATAATTCGTGTATGATCTGTATGAGTTTGCTCTTGCAAGCCAAACTGCTTTCTCAAATCTAGAATTGGAATTACTACTCCACGTAGGTTGATGACGCCGCGCACATATTTTTCTGTTCGAGGGACTCGCGTGATATGTTGCATTTTCTCAATTGATTTAACCTGCTCTACTGCAATTCCATACTCTTCGTTCCCCAGCTGAAATACAATGAATTTTGTCTCCATTTCGCTCTCCTCCACTACGGTTTAAAACGTTGTTTTCCCAAACATTATTATTTAATTAAAGCATTACAATCAATAATTAACGCTACTTGCCCATCACCTAAAATTGTTGCTCCTGAAATGGCAAACGGAGAAGTTAAGTAATTGCCTAATGATTTTAAAACGATTTCTTGCTGACCTATAAACGAGTCAACAATTAAACCGGCTGTCTTATCACTTTTTCGTACAATCACAACAGGATAAACATCTTTTTCCTCAGAAGTTTCCGGTACGTCAAACAGCTTTTTTAGGTTTAATAGCGGTATGATTTTTCCTCGGAAATCAATAACTTCTTGCCCGTGAGCTTTCATAACGTCTTTTTTATTTACAAGTGCTGTTTCAATGATAGATGACAATGGAAGTGCATAGCGTTCATCTTGCATATTAACAAGCAACGCTGAAATGATTGATAATGTTAAGGGTAGTTGGATAGAAAAAGTAGATCCATAGCCTGGTATTGAATCAATTGTCACCGTTCCACCTAAGGACTCAATTGTATTTTTGACAACATCAAGCCCTACACCACGCCCTGAAACATCAGAAATTTGTTCGGCTGTGGAAAAACCAGATGCAAACATAAGATCATATACTTGTTGATCTGTTAAACCTTGAGCACCTGTTTCTGAAACAATTCCTTTTTTCAGGGCTTTTTCTAAAATTTTATCGCGGTCGATCCCTGCACCATCATCTTCAAGGTCGATGAACACATGATTACCACTATGATATGCTTTCAGTCGAACTGTACCTTCCCTCTTTTTCCCATTCTGTTCACGCACGTCCGGCATTTCAATCCCATGGTCTAGCGCATTGCGAAGCAAGTGGACCAGGGGATCACCAATCTCATCAATAACCGTACGATCAAGCTCTGTTTCAGCACCGATAATCTGCAAGTTGATTTCTTTCCCTAAATCTTTTGCCAGTTGACGAACCATACGTGGAAAACGATTAAAAACAGTCTCGACTGGAACCATACGCATGTTTAAAATAATAGACTGCAAATCTCCAGAGATACGTGACATCCGCTCAACAGTTTCCTCTAACTCTTGATTATTTAAGTCTTTTGAAATCTGCTCAAGGCGCCCTCTATCAATAACTAGCTCTTCAAATAAATTCATTAAGCTATCTAAGCGATCGATGTTCACTCGGATTGTTTTATTAATAGGTGCAGTTTTTGCTGGTGCAGTTTCTTTGACATTAAGGTCATCAGCACGCTTTGTATTAGACTGTTGAGGGCGTGACATTTGTTTTTCACTATCGGTTGCTACATTTTCTTTTGGCTCCACAGTATTAATCTGAACATGCTCTACTTCAGAGATTTGCATCAGCTGCTCCTTTAACGAGCTTTCCTCTTCTTTTGATACCAATACAGCCGTAAATTGTTGATCAAACTGTTCTTGTTCTATATCTTGAACTGATGGGTTTGACTTAACCACTTCACCAGCTTGCTCAAACACGTCAAATACCATATATGCTCGCGCTGCCTTTAATAAACAGCGCTCATCTAATGTAACGGTTACCTCATATACAAAGAATTCTTGTTGTAACGCTTGGTTTAGAAGGTCCGTTTCAAATTCATCATATACAATACTAGGTGATACGACTTTACTTTCTGTAGCTGCTGCCACTTCTAATCCTCCGCTTTCTAAAGCCTGGAGTTTCGTTACAATCTCTTGTACATCATATCCTCCGTCACCACCTGTGGCGATTGACTCCACCATGACGTCTAAAGCATCCACTGATTCAAACACTAAGTCGACAACGCGTGTATTTACGCTTAATTGCTGGTTACGAATCGCATCTAGTACATTCTCCATTTTATGAGTAAGGTTCGCTAAATCTTCAAACCCCATCGTTGCTGACATTCCTTTTAACGTATGAGCTGAACGGAAAATTTCATTTACAAAACTAAGATTATTAACATCCTTTTCAAACTCTAACAACTGTTGATTAATATTCTGTAAGTGTTCCTTACTCTCTTCAATAAATACTTCTAAATACTGACTCATATCCATTGAGTGCTCCCCCTATTTCTGCACGTAATGTAAAATACGATTTGCTACATAATGTAATGGCTGTATTTCATCTACTAACCTTGTGGCGATTATAGACTTTGGCATTCCATAAATAATAGCCGTTTCTTCCGACTCGGCAATCGCTATGGTTTGCCCTTTGCTTTTCATATGAATAACGCCTTCCGTTCCATCTGCTCCCATTCCAGTTAATACAACCGCGACTTTTTCATAGTTAGGACAATCTGCAAGCGACTGAAACAAAGTATCAACTGATGGTCGGTGCCCTTTTACCGGTAACAACTGATCCAAAACAGTTATTAATCCTTCTTTAGATTCTTTTACGGTTAGATGGTAGCCTCCGGGTGCAATATACGCACATCCTGGTTCTAACTTTTGATCATCTCTTGCTTCTTTTACCGAAATAGCAGCTAACCGATCTAATCTAGCTGCTAGTGAACTCGTAAAACCAGCTGGCATGTGTTGAACAATTAAAATAGGGACTGGAATCGTTGCAGGAAGCATTGTTAGAACTTCTTGTAATGCTCTTGGCCCTCCGGTTGATGTACCGATGCAAACCACTTTCTTTAACGGCTTTCGGTCTCCCCTTACCATTGATGATTTCACAGGCTTGTCTTTAATTGATTCTTTTGAATTGAAAGGAAGATTTGCTTTGCTCGCAATATAGAGTTTTGTTAATAGCTCATCTTTTACTTTGTCGATATCTAGTGAAATAGCACCTGAAGGTTTGGCAACAAAATCAACTGCTCCATACTCCATCGCTAAAAATGTATTATTTGCTCCTTCAAACGTTGTACTAGACAACATTACAACAGGAGTTGGCTTAATTTTCATTAATTCTTTTAACATCTCTAATCCGTTCATCACAGGCATCTCTACGTCAAGTGTCATAACATGTGGATTCAATAGCACAGCTTTCTTTAGTGCTTCCTCGCCGTTTCGAGCTGTCCCCACTACGTTAAACCTACCGTCTTCCTCTAGTAAACTAGTAATAACCTTTCTCATAAACGCTGAATCATCAACGATTAATACTTTAATTTTATTCAACTAGCAAACCCTACCTTTCGAGAAATAACTTCTTCAGCTTGGCTACAAACCCAACGCTGTGATTTCTGGTACTAGACGATGTTGCATATTGATTTACAATATTCTTAATTCCTTGGCTTGCACTGCCTTTTGGATATTGTAAAATGAATGGAACCTGACTATTTACCGAATGAGAAACGCAGCGGTCTTCCTCTATTGTTCCTAACAATTCAATTGAGCACTTCAAAAACTGTTTAACTGCTTGATTAAAGCGTTCATACGTGTTTACACCTTCTTTAATAGAAAGTGACTTATTTACTACCATCTTAAAAGAAGCATTCACACCATATAAATGTAAGAACTTTAATGCAGCGTAACAATCCGTAATTGATGTTGGTTCAGGCGTAGTAATGAGCACCATGTCATCCATTGCCTTTAAAAAAGCAATGACGCCCTCTGTCATTCCTGCTCCCATATCAAAAATTAAGTAGTCATAATCTTGAGAAACGGAGTTAAATTGATCAATTAGATAATGCAAATCATTTTGTTTCCACTCAAATAAAGAGGTAATTCCAGAGCCTCCTGCAATATATGAAAGACCCTTTGGTCCTTGTTTGATGACACGCTGAATGGGCCATTTATTCTCTAACATATCCACGATAGTGTAGGTCGAAGCAATTCCCATTAATACGTCAATATTGCCCATTCCAATATCCATATCAAAAAGCAGCACCCGATATCCTTTCTCTTGTAAAGACAATGAAAAATTCAGCGAAAAATTAGACTTTCCAACTCCCCCTTTTCCACTAATGACTGCTAATGTCTTAGCCTCCGTCCGTTGATTAGAACCATGTTTGACCGCTGCTACCCTTTTTCTTAAAGCTGCTGCTTGATCATTCATGTTTCCAATCTCCAAACAGATAATCCACTATTTTTTCAGCAGTATATTTCTCTAGATCGTCAGGGACATCTTGTCCAATCGTCATAAAAGAAGCTGGCAGCTGACACTCCGTTAGCACATTAATAATTGGACCAAATGTTGTGGTCTCATCTAGCTTTGTCAAAATAATTGAATCAATTGGTATACTACTAAACTGTTGGTAAACTTTACGTAAATCAGCCATTTTTGCCGTCGCTGCTAACACTAAAAAGGTTTCCATGTGTTCATTAAACGACATCATATTGTGGAGGTCATGAATGTATTGGCTGTCTAAAAAGTTCCGCCCCGCTGTGTCTATGAACACAATATCGTATTCATTAAATATCTGAAGCGCTTGCTGAAAATCTTCATTGTTATAGCAAACTTCAATTGGAACATTCAGAATGGACGCATACGTTTTTAACTGATCGATAGCGGAAATACGATATGTATCAGTTGTAATGAACGCAACTCTTTTATTTTGTTCTAAAATACACGACGCAGCTAATTTTGCTAGCGTTGTTGTCTTACCAACGCCTGTAGGACCAACAACGTTAATATATTTCTTTTGAAATACTTTTGAACGTTCTGAATATGATAGGTAATCTTCAAACCAGCTTTTCAGCCATTCAACCACCTGCTTATCGCCTAGCGAAGGTGTTGTATAATATAACTCCATGACTTTATCTCTTACTTCTTTTAACAATCGTTCTTCGATCTCTTGATGTTGCAAATATGAAATAACTTTTTGAACAAGCAACGGATATTCAACAACAGTATTTCTTAATGGGTGCACCGTTGCAATAAGCTGTTTTAATTCATCAATCTGCTTCATAAGCTGTTCATCTGTACGTTTTTTAACATATTTTTTAGTTTTTTTTACTTGGTCGTCTACCCCAGCAATTACTTCCAACTTCTTTTTAGTAAAGACGCCCATAAATCCACCAACTTTAACAGAACGCGACTTTAAGATCACCGCTTCTGGACCAAGCTCTGCTCGAATAACTTTCATTGCTTCCGGCATTGAAGATGCCACATATTTTTTTACCTTCATGATAAATCAACCACTCCAACGCTCTGAACTTCAATACTTGCTTCTAGTTCGTTATATGATAAAATCGCAACTTGAGGTATATATCTTTCTGTTAGCTGGCGGACATACATCCGTACAGCTGGTGAGCAAAGAACAATCGGTGTTTGATCTTGAAACCCTGCCCCATCAACTTGAGCTACAATATGTTCCACAATGTTTTGGGAAACGTATGGATCCAATGATAAATAGTTCCCATGTTCTGTTTGTTGAACTCCTTCAGCTAGTACTTTTTCAACCTTCCCCGATAGCGTAATGACGCGAAGCAGCTGTTCTCCAGCAGCATACTGGGTGGTAATTTGCCTAGATAATCCTTGACGAACATATTCTGTTAATAGATCCGTATCAGATGTCATCTTTCCATAGTCAGCTAGTACTTCAAAGATAACTGGCAAATTCCGAATCGATACCTGCTCTTTTAATAATTTAGCTAATACTCGCTGGATTTCTCCTACTGAGAGTGGAGATGGGGTAACCTCCTCAATTAAGATTGGATACGACTCTTTTACATGATCAATTAATTGTTTAGTTTCTTGGCGACCTATTAGCTCGTGAGCATATGCTTTAATTACTTCTGTAATATGTGTTGATACCACTGAAGGCGGATCTACTACGGTATACCCAAACATCTCTGCTTGCTCTTTAGTTGCTTCATTAATCCACTTGGCTGGCATTTGAAAGGCAGGCTCAATTGTATCAATGCCTTCTATCATATCGTCACCCATTCCAGGACTAATTGCTAAGTAATGATCGAGCAATAAATCACCTCTTGCCATTTCATTCCCTTTAATTTTTAGCCGATATTCGTTTGGCTGTAGTTGAATATTGTCGCGAATTCTTACAACAGGAATTACTAAACCAAGCTCTAAAGCAAGCTGACGGCGAATCATAACGATACGATCTAACAAGTCGCCTCCTTGATTTGTATCTGCTAAAGGAATAAGACCATAACCAAATTCAAACTCGATAGGATCTACGCTCAATAAATTCACAACGCTCTCAGGACTTTTCATATCATCAGCTGGCACTTCTTCTTCTGATGCGGCTTCTTCGTTTAAAAGAAGTTTTGCTTTTTTAGGAGATAAGTAATAACCTCCTGCTGCTAGTAAAAGTGCTAATGGAAGTGTTAATAAATCATTGATTGGCGTAATGAGGCCAAGAACAGCAATAGTCGCTCCAGTAACATATAGCATTGTAGGAAACGCAAATAGCTGTCCCGTAATATCTTGACTTAAATTCCCTGTAGAAGCTGCTCTTGTTACAATAATACCTGTAGCAGTGGAAATCATTAATGCTGGAATCTGACTGACCAACCCATCACCAACTGTTAATAAAGTAAACGTTTGGGATGCTTCTCCAATGCTCATACCCATTTGCATCATTCCAATAATGATGCCAAATAAAATATTAATTAGTGTAATAACAATACCAGCAATTGCATCTCCCTTTACAAACTTGCTGGCTCCGTCCATTGATCCGTAAAAATCCGCTTCACGCTGAATTTTCTCACGCCTTTGAATGGCTTCTTTTTCGGAAATCATTCCTGCATTTAAATCAGCGTCAATGCTCATTTGTTTTCCTGGCATTGCATCAAGAGTAAAGCGTGCAGCTACCTCTGAAACGCGCTCAGCTCCTTTTGTAATAACTAAAAACTGAATGATAATTAAAATAACAAAAACAACAAATCCTACAAGTGGATTCCCACTGATAACAAAGTTACCGAATGTCTCTACCACACCGCCGGCATTACCTTCACCTAAGATAGCTCTTGTGGTGGATACATTTAACCCCAAGCGAAAAAGTGTCAGCACAAGCAATAACGATGGAAAAACAGATAGCTCAAGCGGCTCTTTCATGTTCATTGATACAAGCAAAACAAGCAGTGCAAGAGATATATTTACCATAATTAACACGCTCAACAACCAAGACGGGAGCGGAATAACAAGCATAACAATAATGAGTACAACACCTATAACAACTGGTAACTCTCTTGCAGACATGAATCATTTCTCTCCTTATTTCTTATAATCTTCAATACTTATACCTTTTTTTGAATGCGATACACATACGCTAAAATCTCAGCTACCGCTTTAAAAAACTCTTCGGGCACCACATCGCCAACTTTCGTTTGTTCATATAAGCCTCTTGCTAAAGGTCGGTTTTCTACCATAATGATTTCATGGCTTTTTGCAACGGCTTTTATCTTTTGAGCTACAAAATCTACTCCGCTTGCCACCACGTATGGAGCATCCATTTTATCTTCATCATATTTTAAAGCAATTGCATAATGAGTTGGATTCGTAATGACAACATCCGCTTTCGGCACTTCTTGCATCATTCTAGACATCGCCATCTCACGTTGTTTCTGCTTAATTTTAGATTTGATGAGTGGATCTCCTTCAACATTTTTATTTTCTTCTTTAATATCTTGCTTTGACATCCGAATGTTTTTTTCAAAATCAAACTTTTGGTACATGTAGTCAAGAACAGATAATAAAAGTAGAACACAAGAGGCTGCAAGGCCCATTTGCAACACTAGTTTTGCTAGCGATACCAGACTGTCTCCGATGCTCCGATGAGATAAAATGAGAACCTCATCAATGTTAATCCATAATACAGCAAACGTAACGGCACCAATTAAGACGATCTTTAACGTTGATTTCAATAGTTCTACAATGGCTCTCATTGAAAAAATTCTTTTAGCCCCTTTAATTGGATCAACCTTCTCCAATTTTGGCTGAAGGGGTTCAGCTGAAAAGAGGACACCCACCTGCATATAATTAGCTGCAAGCGCACCTACCAAGGCAACGAGCATAATAGGTCCGAGTGCATATGCAATTTCAGGAAGAAGGTCTCGTAGCAAAATAAACACACTTTCTTCCGTAACTTCCGTTAGCATATATGTCTGAAAAGATTCCTTTATAATGAGCATCATCTTTTCAAGCGTATGCCGAGCTCCGAATATAAAATAGAGAAAAACAAGAAGTAGCATAATGGCTGTCGTGACGTCTTGGCTTTTTGCTACTTGTCCTTTTTTTCTAGAGTCTTGCCTCTTTTTAGGCGTTGCCTTTTCCGTTTTTTCTCCCGCAAAAAACTGCAAATCTAACCGAACGAGAAACATTTTTATACTCCTCCTAGTAAATGAACCATCGTTCGCATCGCCTCTAGCATGTATTCAAAGATTAGCTGCATCATATAAAACATACTTCCCATAACCACGATTAGAAAAATAAACGCCACGATGATTTTGAGCGGAAATCCTACTACAAAAATATTAAGCTGAGGTACCGTTCTTGCGACGATTCCTAGTGCTATATCAACAAGAAATAACGCGCCAACAACCGGGAGCGACATTTGAACCGCTAATAGGAACATCATGCTAAATGTTTTAATAATTGTCGTCACAAACAGTTCGGTTCCAACTGAAAATGAAAGCTCGTTAATCTTTAATACTTCATAACTATGATAAACTCCATCTATTAACAAATGATGACCATTGGTCGATAATAAAAAGAGCAGGGCAAAAATATAAAGGTACTGACCGGTAATTGGACTTTGAGCACCCGTTTGCGGATCCATCACGTTAGCGATAGCAAAACCCATTTGAAAATCAATTAACCCACCAGCAATTTGAATTGCCATGATTACGATATATGCAATTAACCCCATCGAAATTCCAACGAGACACTCCTTAATGACAAGAAGCAAAAAGCGATCGTCAAGTGGAATAATTGGAAAATCTAGTGTTGTGACTACAACAAGTGATAAAGCTGCCGCTAGCCCTACTTTGTGAAAAGTTGGAACTGTACGATATGAAAAAAGCGGTACCGTAATAAAGAAAGCGGACAATCGTACTAAAATTAAGAGAAATGCCGGATAAACATTGATTAGCTCCACCATCTTTATCCGATATACCTATGTAGGTTTGAAAAGATATTATACGTAAATGACACCATCTTAGATAACATCCATGGCCCAAAAAATACAATTCCTACAAGTACCGCTACAATTTTTGGCACAAAGGCCAAGGTTTGTTCTTGAATCTGAGTTGTCGCTTGAAAAATACTGACAAGCAAACCGACAACGAGTGCTAATAGCAAAAGTGGACCACACACAATTAAGATTGTATATACGCCTTTTTCTGCTAACGAAATGACAAATTCTCCATTCATGTTTTTCACCTATTGAAAACTTATTAATAATGATTTAACGACTAAATTCCAACCGTCTACTAAGACAAAAAGCAAAATTTTAAACGGCAGAGAAATCATCACTGGCGGTAACATCATCATCCCCATCGACATTAATACGCTGGAAATAATCATATCAATGACAAGAAACGGAACAAAGATCATAAAGCCGATTTGAAAGGCTGTTTTTAATTCGCTAATTGCAAATGCAGGAACCAATGCCGTTAATGGAATTTCTTCTACTGAACTTGGTTTATCCATCTCTGCATATTCTAAAAATAACGCTAAGTCTTTCTGCCTTGTATGAGCACTCATAAACTCTTTCATAGGAAGAGATGCTCGATCGTACGCTTCTGTTAAATTAATTTCTTCATTAAATAAAGGCTGCAAAGCTTCTTTATTCACCTGTGAAAACGTCGGTGCCATAACAAAGAATGTTATGAATAAAGCGAGTCCTAACAGTACTTGATTGGGAGGCATTTGCTGAGTGCCTAATGACGTTCGAACAAACGAAAGAACAATAACAATTCGAGTAAAGCATGTCATTAAAATTAAAATACCTGGAGCAATTGATAGAACCGTTAAAAGCAGCAATAATTGGATTGAGGTTGATACATTTTCAGCATCACTAGCATTAAAAATCTCCATCACTTCATTCATGTTGCTTACGGTTCCTTTCTAATTCTTCCAACTTGGTTTTCCGCTTTTTCATCATCTGATTTAACGATTGTGTAAAAGATTTCATACTTTCAACTGAAATAGCTTCCTTTTCTTTTCGTTCAAATAGTGATGGAAGAACCACTTTATATTCACCATCACTGCGTTGATCTTCGTACTTCTTTAACAACTGCTCCTTGTCTTCTCCAACTACTTCTGAAAGCAGCTCAATATTTTCTCCTACACCTACAACGAACAGCTGCTCACCGACCTTAACAACTTGAACCGATTTACTATTCCCAAGGTTAGTTCCACCTAAATTTTCCACCAGCTGATTTTGCTTTAATACATTTCCTTTTGACTTCACAAATTTTAAGACAACTAGCAATAAGCCAATCACAAATGCAAAAGCAACTAACATTTTCACCACTTCACCAGCGGAAATAGTCGCACCTTGATTGGTATCACTATCACCAACTGCGTTAGGGTCCAACTCTTTTTCACAAGCGCTTGGATTTTCTATACATTCTTTCACTGAATCCGATGTTTCTGCCGCTTGCACGCTTATACTATTTTGAAACAACAGACTTCCAGCGATAGCTAAAATAAATACGATATATCGCAGCAATGTTTGCCACCTCTTACCTTTTCATAATACAAAGTGGAGCAGAGCAGCTGCTCCACTTTTTTCTTTATCCTACAGCTTTTGAAATGGCTTCAAGCACACGGTCTGCTTGAAATGGCTTCACAATAAAGTCTTTTGCACCAGCTTGAATTGCATCGATAACCATTGCTTGTTGTCCCATTGCTGAACACATAATTACTTTCGCAGCTGGATTCAGTTGCTTAATCTCTTTTAAAGCCGTAATACCATCCATTTCCGGCATTGTAATATCCATTGTTACGAGGTCTGGCTGATGCTCTTTATAAAGATCGATAGCTTGCATTCCATCAGCAGCTTCCCCCACAACTTCATATCCATTTTTCACAAGAATATCCTTAATCATCATGCGCATAAATGCCGCATCGTCTACAATTAATACTCGTTTACTCATTTTATTTTCCCCCTATATAAAGTTACTTTAATTTATTAATACGATCACGTTGACTAACTATATCCGTCACGCGAACGCCAAAGTTTTCATCAATTACCACTACTTCACCTTTAGCGATTAGCTTGCTGTTAATCAAAATATCGACCGGCTCACCAGCAAGTTTGTCTAACTCAATTATTGACCCCGATGACATCTCTAAAATTTCTTTAACAGTTCGTTTTGTACGCCCTAACTCTACAGTTACTTGAAGTGGTATATCTAACAACATGTCTAAATTATTTGTTTCGGACTGTGATGGTATTTCATTTCCATCAAAAGATGAAAAAGCAACAGGTTGAACATTAACAGGAGCTGCAGGCATAACTGGTTCTTGTTGCAGTGATTCACTCACTTGATTTTGCAAAGGTTGTTGAGATGGTATTTCTTGAACAAGTTCACTCTCTTCTTCTGCGGTCGCAACTGGATTCAGCAGTTCATTTACTAACCCTTTTGCAAAAGGAAGAGATAACAATTGCATAATATTAGAATCGATTAGCGTGCCAACTTTTAGATTGAATGAAACTTTAACTAGCACATCGTCCCCTTCTAATAAGTTCGTGCCTTCTCCTTCTGGAAGATCTAAAATATCAAGGATTGGTGGCGAAATATCTACTTTCTTTTGAAAAATCGTAGACATAGATGTCGCTGCTGAACCCATCATTTGGTTCATCGCTTCTTGAACGGCACTTTGTTTAATTTCATCTAGTAATTCTCCTGGATTTTCACCGTCTCCACCAAGCATTAAATCAGAGATAATAGCTGCATCACTTTGTTTAATAACAAGTAAGTTTCGACCTGAAATTCCTTCTGTATAATGAACTTCTACCGCAACATGCGGATTGGGAAATTCTTCTTTCAGCTCTTCTTTATGAATCAACGAAACATAAGGCGTTGTAATGTCAACTTTTTGATTTAATAAGGTTGACAATGCAGTAGCAGAGCTACCAAATGAAATATTGCCAATTTCACCAAGCGCATCGCGTTCCATCTCTGTAAAGTGTTTACTAATTTCACTTTCTTCTAGGTTGCTATCTGAAGGCATAGGGTCTAATGAAGACGTTCCTTTTAGCAATGCATCGATTTCATCTTGAGAAAGCATATCTCCTGTCATAACGACGTTCCCCCCTTAAACTGATCTAAAATTTGAATCGCCAATTTCCTTTTTAATTGTCCTGGCTGCGCACTAAATTTCGGTACACCTCCAACTTGAACGATGAGAGGTTGATTAACACCTCGGTCCAAGCGAATGATGTCTCCCTTATCTAAAGAAAGGAAATCCTCAATGGATATATCAGTCTGTCCTAGCATCGCAACAACAGGAACGGTTGCACCTTGAACTTGTGTTCGAATCTGCTCAACCTCTAATTCATTTGGCTCTTTTTTAGATGATTGCATCCAATAATGCACTGATAGCTTTGAAATAATAGGCTCCAGCGTAACATGTGGGATACATAAGTTAATCATGCCTGTTTCTTCACCAATTTGTACGCTTAGCGAAATGACTACAACAATCTCATTTGGTGATATAACTTGTAAAAATTGTGGATTAACTTCAAGTTCTTCCATTTCTGGATTAATCACAGCAACTGAACTCCAGGCCTCTTCCATAATATCCAGCGTTTTATCTAACAAATTACGAAGTAGTTTTGTTTCAATCTCTGTTAAATTATCTATTTTTTTATTTCCTGCTTCTCCTTTGCCACCTAAAATACGGTCTAGCATCGCGTATGCAATATTCGGGTTTACTTCCATAATTATTCTGCCATCCAGAGGTTCGACTGACATGACATTTAAGACCGTCATGCTCGGAACCGAGCGAACAAACTCTTCATAAGGAATTTGATCTGCTGATACAACTGAAACCTGTGTGATTGTTCGCAGTTGAGCTGAAAGTAATGTTGTTAATAATCTCGCATAGTTCTCATAGATCCTTGTTAAACTTCTAATTTGATCTTTTGAAAACCGTAAGGCTCTTTTAAAATCATAGGACCTGACGCGATTTTTCGTGTTTTCATCTTTTAACTGCTGCGCATCCATCTCTCCTGTCGACAGCGCAGACAACAGTGCGTCAATCTCGTTTTGAGACAATACATCACCGGCCAAAAACCTCACCTCCTACCTGCCATTTTTCCATTATTGTAGAACCTTGGAGGTCGTATAAATCTTCACCACATGCCCAGTCTCAATCGAGCTATCGATCTGTTTTGAAATTCGCTCTTCAAGCGCTTCTAAACCTTTTTTTCCCTCGAAATCTTCAGCTGTCATCTCCGATAGTTCTTTAATAATAATGTCTTTTACTTGAAACTCTCTTTTCTGTAGTTCTTCAGCTGCTTTTTTGCTATCCATTTGAATTTTAAATGATAGGCTAATATAATTATTGCTTTTTAAATTTGTTTTAATATCAGCAATGTCAACAGATGAATCAATTACTTCATCAATGGAAGGCGCAGCTTCAGCCGCTGGCTCGCTTGCTAACTTTAGCGTGACAATGACCCCAACACTCCCAATCAATGTTAAAGACAATAAAATAATGATCATAGTGCCAACTAACTTATTTTTAAACACAGCTTATTCCTCCATATCGCGCCGAAGTCCTAACACATTAATCGATTGATAATAAGCGCATACCTTTTCATTCACTTCAGCAATCGACTCTTTTACAACCAACTTTTTATTGTTGGTTAATGTAATAGTTGTGTCAGGAAACGATTCCACTTGCTCTATGTAAATTGCATTTAGCGTAAATTGCTTTCCATTTAACCTTGTTAAAGTCACCATAATTGATAAAAAGCCAAGCTGATCAGCTCAGCTTCTTTCCTCCTAGGCTATCAGTTTATCGTTTTAAGTTGACAAGTTCTTGTAAGATTTCATCAGAAGTTGTAATGATTCGAGTATTCGCTTGGAAACCACGCTGAGATACAATCATTTCCGTAAATTCTTCCGATAAGTCAACATTAGACATCTCTAAAGCACTCGATACAAGCGTTCCTGTTCCGTTTACTCCCGGTTCACTTAAATCAAAAAATTCTGTACCATCAACTTTTGCGCTACCTGAATTGGCTGTTTCAGCAAAGAGATTACCTCCTACCTTTTCAAGGCCATCATTGTTTGAGAATTTTGCTAATCGAACTCTACCCGCTATTTGTAAAGCACCGTCTGAATCAACATAATTTACGACTCCATCTTGACCAATGCTAAAACTTTTAGCTGTATCTGGAATATTTATTGCCCCTATAAACTCCGTTTCATTTCCATTAACGTCATAAACAGAACCAATAAGGTAAAGGCCTTCAGCTGTTACAATGTTTCCACCTTCATCTAAATAAAAATTACCTGCTCGTGTATACAGTGGTCTATCAATTGTTTGGCCATCTGCCCCATTAGCTACAGTAAAGAATCCTTCTCCTGAAATAGCTAGATCAAGTGGGCGACCTGTTGGCTGAATGCTTCCAGAAGTATGTATCGTATCAATTGTTCCAATTTGAGACCCAAGCCCTACCTGCTTTGGATTCACTCCGCCTCGATCCGCTCCCGGTGCACTCGCTCCTGCTATTTGCTGACTAACTAAGTCTTTAAACGTTGTACGCCCTTTCTTAAATCCGTACGTATTAACATTTGAAATATTATTACCGATTACGTCTAGCTTGGTTTGAAAATTTTTCATTCCACTAATTCCAGAATACATTGAACGTAACATGTAACTTCCCCCTTATTTATAGTGTTCAACGAGTGACAGACAAAATATCGTCAAGAGTTAAAGTTGTATGAGACTCATCATCTAACATAAAAGTAAGCTTGCCGTCTTTTACAGAAGTGGCTTTCACAACAGCTTCGCTTTCTTTATTCGTTTCATCTACCCAAGAAACCGTCTTACCAATAAGCTCGCTACCTTTTAGAATTGGAGATTCACTTTGAACTACTTGTAAAAATTTCTCCATCGATGTACTCATATTTGTCATTTGTTCTAGTGTTGAAAACTGAGCCATTTGAGAAATAAACTCCTTATCTTCCATAGGACTAGTTGGATCTTGATTTTGTAATTGAGTAATTAAAATCTTTAAGAAGTCATCTTTTCCAAGCGAGCTTGTTCCTGTTTGCTTTTGCTGCACGGGCTGATTTGCCAAATACAAATCAGACTGAACCTTATTTGTCATATACATCACCTACACATTGTAGTTAATTAACGCTTCTTCTAATGAGTGAGAAAAGATTTGATTAGTTTCGTCTTTTTCGTCTTTTTCGTCTTTTTCTTCAACTCGTTTTTCTTGCTGCTTTTGTTCTTGATGTTCTTCGCCGTTAGTCATCCATTGTTCTGCTGTGTGAAAAACGTCAATTTTATCTACTTGCACCTGCTGACTAATAAGCGTTTGTTTCAAAGCCCCTAGCTGAGTATCTAAGAGATCTTTTGTCTGAGCAGATGATGCGATAATACGAGCGACAGTCTCATGGTTTCGCTGCACTAGTTCAATTTGAATGGATCCTAGCCTTTCAGGGAAGAGCTTTAAAACTAGCTTCGTTTGAGACGCATTATGCTGAAAAGAAGCTTTCACTAATAGCTCTTGTACCTGCTTCATCACCTGTGATGCCTGCATATCTTTGGGCAAATTCGTATTTACATGAAACGATAGCTGCTGCAACTTACTCATTTCACCCGGTACAAACGTCGCTTTATCAACAGGAATTTTTTGCTTACCTAACTCATCCGTTTCCATGCTTATTAATTGTCTAGTTGGCAGTGAGTGATTATCACTTGCTGAAGCAATTTTTTGTGTAATCAGTTCAATAAGCTGTTTCATTTCTTTACGAGAAAACTGAACAGATTGTATCTCAGGCTGCTGCAGCTTTTCTTGCAATGCTTTTAGTTGACTGGATTCCACTGGAACAAGCTCTCGCAAGGTTTGAAAAAACTGTTGAAATTCCTTAACGAAATTTTTTGCACTTCCTGGCAATGTGACATCCGCTAAGTATGCCTGCAAATTCGTAGCATTGGAAAGCAATTGCTTCAGCTTAGATTCTTTTACTCCGCTTGTAGGGAGCTGTTGAATAAGATCAACAAAAGGCTTAAACAAAATACTTTGCTCTTCATTTTCTATCTTTTCAACATTCCCTTCTTCTAAATGAAGCTCAAGAAGCGCCAAGAATTCAGCCAAATCTTCGTTATCATCTACGTTCATCATTTGATTGTTCAAAGGCTGACTAATAGAATGACTGTTCGTGCTGAGATTATCAGTCGTTTCCAGCTCTACGAATAGCATTGCTTGAAATAAAAAAGGATGTTCTTTCTTAACTGTACGATCTACGTTTTGCTTCTCATTCATAACTGGAAGCATAGGCTGCATAGCTACCTTCATTCTTTCACCTCCATTACTCACTTAACGGCTCAGCTAGTAAGCTTGTATAGCGAGCTGCAACGGCAGGGTCCATCTTTTCTAAGACTTTCGTGCGTGCATCCGTTTTTAACGCTTTTAGCAGCAAGATTGCTTCATTTTCTTTTAATTCGGTAAAAATGAGAGCTGCTTTCGTCGGGTTCATCTTTTCATAAGTAGAAACAATGTCTTTCTGTTTATCGTCTCCACCGTCTTGTTCTTGACTAGCAACATCTTTCTCATCTTCTGAATCTCTAATCTTAATTTTTAACTCATCAATCTCGCGCTCTTTAGCCGTTATTTTTTCTTCTAAACTTCTAATATTGTCTTCTTTCTTTTGAAGCTTTTCATTCAGGCTCTTTATTTGATTTTCTAACTCTTTATTCGCCTGTTGCTGATTAGTAGATTTTAAGCTTTCATTATCGTCTCCTATTAAAGGAAGAGATGAAGTTACCGACGAGATTTTCTCTTGAACATCGACTCCACTAATTGTTAGACCAATATAAATAGCTGTAATAATAAACAGCAGGGGTATAAAAATAATAAACAAGAAGACTTGCCACTTACTATTTCTTTTTTCTTCTATTTCTTCATATTCATCTTGCTTTTTTCTAGCCATCTTCTCACCTAATTTCTGTGTAGCATAAACTGTTGCAGAGAAATCTCATCCATTTGCTTACTTTCCGCATCACCCTGAGTTTTTAGGTAGCTTGTATAGCTTTTGTCTTTAAGCTTTTCATACTTTTTGCACTCAATATTTTTTTCTTGAAGCTTCAGCTCTTTCATACTCATCTGCTGTCGCGCCAACATGACGTCTCGCTGGAGCCTGGCAATCGTCGCCTCAATGCTTTCAAGCGCTTGTTGAAAAAATTTAATCTCGCTAACCGCTAAACCACTTTTAAGCTTTTTTGCCTGAAGTTCAAGCATTTCTTCTTTCTGCTTGAGCTTATCGTAAAGCCTCTGCCCGACTTGCTCGAAATATTGAACTGATTCATTATATTGAGCCAATAAACGATTTTTTTCATCTTGCTTAACCGTCATGACTTTTGCTAACTTAAACTGATACGTCACGTTCGTTCACCTTTCTGAAAGAGCTGTTTTAGTATCTCTACGCTATCTTTAAGCGTGGGATGTTCACTCGTTTTTTGCTTTAAAAATGAAATAAGTTCTGGATAATATAAAATTGCTTCATCAATTTCAGCAGAGGACCCTCTTTTGTAAGCTCCGATATTAATAAGGTCTTCTGCTTCAATATATGTAGAAAGTAATAACCGTAGCTTTTCAGCACTTATTTTATGATTTGCTTCTACAATATGATTCATAACGCGGCTAACACTTTTGAGCACATTAATGGCTGGATATTGACCTTTATTAGCTAAATTCCGATCCAATACAATATGCCCATCAACAATTCCTCGAACCGTATCAGCAATCGGTTCATTCATATCATCACCGTCAACTAATACCGTATAAAATGCCGTAATAGAGCCTTGTTCAGTAGTACCTGTTCTTTCTAATAGGCGAGGTAATGAAGCAAAAACCGATGGTGTGTATCCTTTGGTTGTGGGAGGTTCTCCCACTGCTAAACCAATTTCTCGCTGCGCCATAGCAACGCGCGTAACGGAATCCATCATCATCATGACGTTAAGCCCTTGACTTCGAAAGTATTCTGCAATAGATGTAGCTGTATAAGCCGCCTTCATTCGTAATAGTGGAGGCTGATCAGAAGTTGCGACAACGACAATTGAATTTCTCAAACCTTCCGAACCAAGGTCTCTCTCAATAAACTCACGGACTTCTCGACCACGTTCCCCTACTAATGCAATGACGTTGATATCTGCATTCGTGTTTCTCGCAATCATTCCCATAAGCGTACTTTTCCCAACTCCACTTCCTGCAAAGATTCCAATCCGCTGACCCTTGCCAACTGTAAGCAAACTGTCGATTGCTCGAACCCCTACTTCAATTGGTTCAGAAATTGGTGGGCGTTGCAATGGATTAGGAGGTTCCTGTTCAGTTAACACTGATGGAAGATAGCTAGGTAAGCTAGTTCCATCAAGTGGATTTCCTAGGGAATCTAGTGCTTGACCAATTAGCTCAGGTCCTACTTTTACTTGAAGCGGTTTTTCAGTTGTTTCCACGATGCAACCAGGTCCAATATATCGAACAGATGTATAGGGCATTAAAATGACATGTTCATCTTTAAATCCAACTACTTCTGCTTGAATTCGCTCACAAGTATCCTTTAAGTGGATATAGCAAACATCACCAATGGAAGCTTGTGGTCCTCGTGATTCAATCATCATTCCAATAACTCGGTTAACTTTCCCATATCGTTTAAACGAAGAGATATGAGCTATCTCAGGAATAAGCTGCTTCACTTTCACTTTGCTTTTCCTCCATTAAACGTAGTTTCAATTTCTTTTTTAGCTCCGTTAACTGACTATCAACCGATGCATCGAGCTTTCCGTACATCGACTCAATAATGCAATGTTCATCTGTCAAATTTTCATCTGCGTATATGAATAAGCTAGCTTCTCCATTCAATATATCGAACAATTGCTGTTTATTTTCACAAACCATTTCATAATGGCAAGGTGCCACAAAGACTCGAAGCTCTTTGCTCTCTCTAACTTCCTTTATTGCATGCTTAACCAGTGATACAAAACTTTTCTCATTTTTATGTTGAATATTCTGCCCAATGACTTTCTCAGCAAGTGTAAAGCCAAGCTCTAAGATAACCTCTTCAGCTTGAGAAAGGTAATCGGTATAATCTTTTTTAGCTACGTTAACAGCCGTACGGGCTTCTTCTATAAGCGATGTATAGTCCTTATATCCAGCCTGTTGACCTTCACTATACCCAGCGTTAAAACCCTTTTTTTTCTCTGCTTCATATAGCTGTATTTTTTCATTCTCCCACTGCTGTCGCTCTGCTTCAATTTGCTGTCTTGCTTCTAATAGTCTTGCTTCAGCTTCTTCATAAAGACGTGTAGACGCTTCTTTTGCTTCAGTAAGAATTTTGTCAGGGCATTCATTCTTTGCTGTCTGACCATTTGAATTGATCAAATTTCTCCCACTAAATAATGGCTTGATTTCGATTGTTTTGGCTGAATCATGTACGTGATTTGCATAGGTAGATTTAATGATACTAGACAATAATATCGTCTCCTCCACCTCTTGCAATGACTACTTCTCCCATATCTTCTAATCTACGAATAACCGCCACAATGCGAGACTGAGCTTCTTCCACATCTTTTAAACGGACTGGTCCCATATACTCCATTTCTTCTGTAAACGTGTCTACCATTCGCTTGGACATGTTGCGGAATATAATATCTTTTACTTCTTCGCTTGCTACTTTTAAGCTCAATAGCAAGTCTTCGTTTTCAACCTCACGAACGACACGCTGGATGGAGCGGTTATCCAACGTCACAATATCTTCAAAGACAAACATACGCTGTTTAATCTCTTCCGCAAGCTCTGGATCTTGAATTTCTAGAGTATCAATAATAATTTTCTCTGTTGCACGATCCACGCCATTTAACACTTCAACCACCGTCTCGATTCCACCAGTATGGGTGTAATCTTGCGTCACCGTTGTCGAAAGCTTTCTTTCTAAAATTTGTTCTACTTCACTGATGACTTCTGGAGATGTGCTATCCATTGTAGCAATTCTTCTCGCAATATCACCTTGACGCTCTTGAGGTAAAGATGACAAAATTTGCCCAGCTTGAGCTGGCTCTAAGTATGATAAGATCAAAGCAATCGTTTGCGGGTGCTCATGCTGAATAAAATTTAAAAGCTGCATTGGTTCTGCTTTACGCGCAAAATCGAATGGTCGAACTTGCAAAGATGAAGTTAAACGATTAATAACCATTATTGCTTGTTCAGGACCTAAAGCTTTTTCCAACACTTCTTTCGCATAAGTAATGCCGCCTTTTTCAATATAATTCTGAGCAATTGTCATTTGCTCAAATTCTTTTAAAACGGCTTCTTTAACCGCAGGCTCTACCTTTCGCATTGAAGAAATCTCAAACGTTAGCTGTTCAATTTCGTCTTCGCTTAAATGCTTATAGACGGAAGCGGATGCATCAGGACCAAGGGAAATTAATAAAATAGCTGCTTTTTGCTTACCTGTTAATTCACTTTTACTTACCACTTTCGCCACTATACTCCCTCCTACTCCTCACTAATCCACGTGCGCAATAGCTTTGCGAATTCATCTGGCTGCTCACCTGCAAGCTCTTCTAGACGTTTTCTTGACTGCTGCTCTTCACTTAGGACAGGAGGCTTTTGAATGGTTTCAACTGAATCTTCATACTCTTCTTCATATTCATAGAACTCTTCTTCAGAATCTTTTCTACGCTTTAACAATAAGAATAGTAGTGCAAGAATAACTAGTAATAAGCCACCACCTACAAAATATAGCCATGTTGGGATTCCGCTTTGCTGTTGATTAGCGGCTACTTTCTGTTCTTGGAATGGCTGTACGGAGACTACAATTTTGTCTGCAACCTGATTATCAGTTAACTCAGCACCTTGTTCATCCTTTGAAATTGACGTACGAACAATCGTGCTTAAAACTTGCTGAATGTCATCCTCTAAATTCTCTGCTAGTTCACCTTCACCGTTTGCATTAGAAGGGTCAATCATTACTTGGATTCCTAAGTCACGAACTTTATAAGGACTCTCTACAATTTCTTTACGAATTCTATTTACTTCGTTGTTGATTCGTTCTTCTGCCTTTTCATAGTCTCCACTGTCGGTACTTCCACTTTCTACATAGTTGGTTGTATCTTCTTCACCGGTCCCTGCAACCCCACCATCTTCAGGTTTCTTTCCCGTAAACGTTTCATTGATTCGCTCCACGCTTACTGCGATTCCTTCCATGTTTTCTTTATCTACAGGTTCCACTAAATTTTCTTCTCGATTTTCCTGTGTAAAGTCAACATCAGCTGTAACTGAAACCATTACTTTGTCTTGTCCAACTAATCTACCTAACATTTGTTGAACTTGGCGCTGAACATCACGTTCAATTTCCTTTTTAATACCATGCTGAGTAGCAAAACTAGATGAATTAGACATTTCGTCACTGCTTTTTAAGTCAAAATATTCAAAGTTTTGATTCATAATTACGATATTATCAGTAGGTAAATTTGGAACACTTTTTGAAACCAAATGATAGAGAGATTTTATTTGTCCTTCATCAAATTTGTAGCCTGGCTGTGTATTTAAAACAATTGATGCTGAAGCTTCTCCTTGCTGATCCTTCACCCAAACACTTTCTTCTGGCAAGGTAATCATCACGTTCGCATTATTGACACCTTGGATATTTTTCATCAGATTAGCTATTTCGGTTTGCATAGCTTCCAATTTAACAACGTTAAACTCATTGTCCGTCATACCAAATCCAGCATTTTGCCCAAAGAAAGAATAATCAATGCTCCCACTGTCTGGTATACCTTGTGCAGCAAGATCCACCTTTAATGAGTCAACATGTTGTTCCGGTACTGAAATAACCGTTCCATTTTCTGAGATTTCAGAAGGTATTTTTCTTGTATCCAGCTCCGCTTTAATTTGACCCGTTTCCTGTACAGATAAATTGCTGTAAAGGGGAACAAACTTCTCATTGGTTGCTACTAAAGAAATAGCAATAAGGGCAATTAGCAGCGCCAAGGGGCCGCCGATGATCAAACCTTTTTGAACCTTAGTGCGCTTTGACCAGAACGCACCTATTTGATTTTTATAGAGTGCTAGTTTTTCATTCATTACAATCCTCCGGCTATTGCTTGTTTTCTATCTAGGGATGAAATAACCGCTTTTTAGCTAAAACCGTTTACTACATTTGCATACGCATCATTTCTTGATATGCTTCAACAGCTTTATTACGTATTTCAATTGTCGTCTGCATCGCAATACTGGCTTTTTGTGATACAATCATGACATTATGTAAATCAATTTTTTCTCCACGAGCTAACTTTTCTGTGGCTAGATCTGATGCCTTTTGTGCGTTGTTTACTTGGTTTAACGACTCCTTTAAAAAAGTTGAAAATTGACCGTGAGCTTCTTTAACGGTTCCTGTGTTCGATATTTTCTCAGTTAGTACAGGCATTTGATGTTGAATCCCTTGAATCATACTGCTTCACCTTACTTTCCTATTTCCAATGCTTTCAATAATAAATTTTTATTTGCGTTTAACACCGTAATATTTGCTTCATAGGATCTTGTTGCACCAATTAAATCTGTCATCTCTTTTAATGGATCCACATTGGGAAGCTGAACATACCCATCTTCATTTGCGTCAGGATGCGTTGGGTTATACACAAGCTTAAAAGGAGATTGATCTTCTGTTATGGACTTAACTTTCACACCGCCCGCTGACCCTTTACTCATTTCATTTTGTAGCAATGAAGAAAAACTTGGACCACCGTTTGATTGGAGCGAAACCACTTTTCTGCGATACGGCTGCCATTCTCCATTTACAAGTTCACTTCTTGTTGTTTCGGCATTCGCCATATTAGAAGAAATAACATCCATTCGTAGTCGATTAGCAGTTAAAGCTGACCCAGATATGCTGAGATTTTGAAATATTGACACCTCTACTTACCTCCTCTAATGACAGTTTGTAGAGAATTAAATTTACCGTTAAGTCGATCAATTAATGCTTCATAGTAAATTTGATTTTCTGCCATTGTCGTCATTTCTTTATCTAAATCAACCCCATTGCCGTTTTCTTGGTATGTATGACTTGTTCTTGAAATAACAGCTGCTTGTTCGGATGATTTTGAGAATTCAATATGTTTTTCGTTCGTACGGTATGCTTTCAATGAATATTGAAGCTCTGATTGAAATTGATTCTTCCGAGATACATCTTTAGCCTTATAGTTTGGCGTATCTACATTTGCAATGTTTTGAGAAATTGTTTGCTGCTTAAGCGTTGAATAATTCAGACCTTGCTCTAATGACTGAATTGTTCCTGAAAATAAACTCATATAGGACACCTACTTACCGCGTTTAATTTTCTGACAAATTTCGACTTTTCTACCATAAAGCCTATTGTAAAAAAAAGTATGCTTCTTGTCTATACCTAATAAGCAACTTTTGTACTACATTACTAAAATTTATCGTTGAATTTACAAATCTATTTTAACACCTTCAAAATAAATCCGGGCGCTTTTTTCGACAAAATACACTAAATATAATTAATAAGTCTCTAATAAATGACATTAAAAGTAATTTAATTAATTCTTAAACACTAAAATAATCAAAGTTAATCTTTTTTTGTATAGTCTTAAAGAATTATATTTATTCAAATTAACTAGTTCTTTATGGACTATTTATATTTTAATTAAAAATGGTAATAGTTCTATTAACTCGCATTTTATATAAAAGAGGTACTTTTTTAGGATGGCGATCTTAACAAAAAAAAGAGACCTTTGACTGCTAATCAAAGATCTCTTTTTTCTAACGATTAGTTTGATTTTAATTTTGCTAATTCAACAAGAAACTTGCTGTTTAATACTTTAATGTACGTTCCTTTCATTCCTAAAGAACGCGACTCAATTACACCCGCACTTTCAAGCTTACGAAGTGCATTTACAATTACAGAGCGTGTAATCCCTACACGGTCAGCAATTTTGCTTGCTACTAATAAACCTTCATTACCGTTTAGCTCTTCAAAGATATGCTCGATTGCTTCTAATTCACTGTACGATAGTGAACTAATTGCCATTTGAACAACCGCTTTGCTACGCGCTTCTTCTTCAATCTCTTCTGCTTTCTCACGAAGAATCTCCATACCGACTACAGTTGCACCATATTCAGCTAGAATTAAATCATCATCTGCAAAGTTACGATCTAAACGAGCTAATACTAGCGTACCTAATCTTTCCCCTCCACCGATGATTGGAACGATTGTTGTTAAACCAGCTTCAAAAAGCTCTTTGTTTTCAACAGGGAACGCTGTGTATTCACTATTAATATCTAAGTTTGAAGATGTTTCAGAAATGTTGAATAAGTTTTGTGTATACTCTTCTGGGAATTGACGCGCTTCTAACATGCCTTTCATGCGGTCATTTTCAATCTGTTGCTTAACTGCGATTCCTAATAACTTACCGCGACGACTAACAACAAATACATTCGATTCAATAACTTCACATAAAGTTTCAGCCATTTCTTTAAAGTTTACGGGCTTACCCGCAGCCTTTTGTAACATCGCATTAATCTTTCTAGTTTTTCCTAATAAATCCATTATCTTTGTTCCTCCTGAAATCTCTATTCTATACCTATAAAATAAATTGACTTAAATCTTTATTTTTTGCAATCTTCTCTAACTTACTTTCCACGTATTGAGGAGTAATAACAATCTTTTCTAACGTAACTTCTGGCGCTTCAAATGATAGGTCTTCAAGCAGTCTTTCCAGAATAGTATGAAGTCTTCTTGCCCCAATGTTATCCGTGTCTTGGTTAACTTGAAAGGCAATTTCTGCAATCTTACGTATAGCATCGTCAGAAAATTCAATTTGTATACCTTCAGTTTCCAATAATGCTACATATTGTTTTAATAGTGCATTATCTGGTTCAACTAAAATACTCATAAAATCTTCTACCGTTAGTTTTGTCAACTCAACACGAATTGGAAAACGCCCTTGTAATTCCGGAATTAAATCCGAAGGCTTGGAAACATGGAACGCTCCTGCAGCAATAAATAAAACATGATCTGTCTTAATTGCTCCATACTTTGTTACAATTGTAGAACCTTCTACAATTGGTAGAATATCACGTTGTACACCTTCACGTGATACATCCGCTGAAGATGAGTTACCGCTCTTTTGAGCAATTTTGTCAATTTCATCAATAAAGACAATTCCATACTGTTCTGCACGATGAATTGCTTCTTGCGTTACTTCATCCATATCAATTAGCTTTTGAGCTTCTTCGTTTGTTAACACTTTACGAGCTTCTCTCACCGTAAGTTTACGCTTTTTCTGTTTCTTTGGCATAAAGTTACTTAAAGCATCTTGCATATTCATCCCCATCTGTTCCATACCCGAACCTTGCAGCATATCAAACATAGAAGGCTGTTGTTCTTCTACCTCAATTGTTACATAATGATCCTCAAGTTCTCCAAGGGCTAACTGATGGGCAATTTGCTTGCGCTTTGTTTCAACATTTACTTCTTCTTCTTGTTCTGCTTGAGTATCGGCTTGCTGTGAATTATTGGAGAAAATCATTTCAAATGGATTCTTAAATGTCTGCTGCTTTTTCTTGCTTGGAACTAAAAGCTCAACAAGACGCCTATTGGCATTTCTTTGAGCACTGTCGGATACAGAAACCATTTTTTCTTCCTTCACTAAACGAACGGATGTCTCAACTAAATCACGAACCATCGATTCTACATCACGACCAACGTAGCCAACCTCTGTAAACTTTGTTGCTTCTACCTTAACGAAAGGTGCACCAACAAGCTTTGCAAGCCTGCGCGCAATTTCTGTTTTACCAACACCAGTTGGCCCAATCATTAAAATATTTTTGGGAACAACTTCGTCTTTCAAAGCTTCGTTTAATAAACTACGTCGATAGCGATTCCTTAGCGCAACCGCAACCGCTTTTTTTGCACTTGTTTGGCCAACAATATACTGATCAAGCTTTTCAACAATTTGTCGAGGCGTTAAATGAGAATTCATAGAAAATCCCCTTTCCTACAGTTCTTCTACAATAATTTGATTATTCGTATACACACAAATCTCACTTGCAACATCCAAAGCAGCTTTTGCAATTTCTTTTGCAGTTAAATGTTCTCCAGCATGCTGTTTTAATGCACGGCCAGCCGATAATGCATAATTCCCACCAGAACCGATAGCTAAAATCCCATCATCAGGCTCAATGACCTCACCTGTTCCCGAAACCAATAGTAAGCTATCTCTGTTCATCACAATCAGCATAGCTTCTAGTTTGCGTAAAACTTTATCACTTCGCCATTGTTTTGCTAATTCAACTGATGCGCGCTGTAAATTGCCGTTATACTCTTCTAATTTACTCTCAAACATTTCAAACAGTGTGAACGCATCAGCAACTGAACCTGCAAATCCAGCCAAAACCTGTCCTTGAAATAAGCGACGTACTTTTTTAGCTGTATGTTTCATCACAACAGCATTTCCAAACGTCACTTGCCCATCACCTGACATAGCACATTGACCATTATGTTGAACGGCAAAAATCGTTGTAGCATGAAATGTAGACATAATAACTAACTCCTCCTTCTATGCACGAGGATGATGATTCATATATACTGTTTTTAACCGATCCTTCGTTACATGCGTATATATTTGAGTTGTGGATAAATTTTCATGACCAAGTAGCTCTTGAACCGTACGTAAGTCGGCTCCTTCATTTAATAAATGCGTAGCAAAAGTATGACGTAAAACGTGAGGACTAATATGTATGTTCTCTGCCGTTTTATTCATGAGTTTTTCAATAACTAAGCGAACACCTCTATCCGTCAATGTTGTTCCGCGATTATTTAAAAAGAGCGCATTCGTATTGGTAGCGCTTTTGCTTTTCAACTGCACTCGCCCATTCTGTATATATGTATGAAGAGAGTCTTTTGCATATTTACCAAATGGAACGTAACGCTGTTTTTTTCCTTTTCCATGCACAAGAAGCGTTTGAAGTGAAAAGTCAATATCACTAAGCTGAATGGCTGCGCATTCGCTCACACGAATTCCCGTAGCATACATTAATTCAAGGAGCGCTTGATTACGCTGGCCAAGCGGCGTAGTAAGATCATTTAACTCAAACAGTTTCATCAGCTCTTCCGCATAAAGAAAGCGTGGCGTATACTGATCTTTTTTCGGCAATGAAACAAGCGCAAACGGATTTTCAACCACTATTTGTTCACGATACAAATATCGATAAAAACTTCGTAAACATGAAATCTTTCTCGACATTGATTTTTTTGAATATGACTTTTCATATAACCTTGTTAAAAACAGTCTTGCATCTGCATATGTAACATCTTGTAAATTTTGTATTTGTTCTGCTTCTAAAAAAGAGATGAATGACTCAATATCTTTTTCATAGCAATCAACTGTATATTGTGAATAGTTCTTTTCAATTTGTAAATATTCTAGGAAGGAATTTAAAGAAACTTTAACAAATTCCACTCATATCACCTCACAAGGGCTACTAAATATTATCACAATTCAGTAGCCCTTGCAAACAATTTCGTTATTTTGTTGTAAAATTCTGAATAGTTTCTAATGCTCTTGTAGCGAGCGCTTCATTTCGCTCTTTTTTGTTTTTAATACGGACTTCTAGCTCTTTAAACAAGCCAAAGTTTGCGTTCATCGGCTGGAAATTTTTAGCGTTTGTATGCGTGATATAGTGAGCCATACTTCCAATTGCTGTTTCTTGAGGTAGGACAACTAACTCTTCTCCTAAAACGTAACGGGCTGCATTCATTCCAGCCATTAGACCGCTAGCAGCAGATTCAACATAGCCTTCTACTCCCGTCATCTGACCAGCAAAGAACAAGTCTTCACGTTCGCGATATTGATAAGTTGGGCGAAGTAGTTTCGGAGAGTTAATGAACGTATTGCGGTGCATTACTCCATAGCGAACTACTTCAGCATTTTCAAGGCCAGGAATTAAGCTTAATACCTCTTTTTGAGCTCCCCACTTTAAGTGCGTTTGGAAACCAACGATATTATAAAGCGTTCCTGCTGCATCGTCTTGGCGTAATTGTACAACAGCGTAAGGTCGTTTACCGGTTTTGGGATCTTCTAACCCTACAGGCTTAAGTGGTCCAAACAACATCGTTTTTTCTCCACGCGCTGCCATTACTTCAATTGGCATACAACCTTCAAAGTAGATTTCCTTTTCGAACTCTTTTAAAGGTACCACTTCAGCATCAATTAATGCTTGGTGAAACTTCGTAAACTCTTCTTTTGTCATTGGGCAGTTTAAATAAGCTGCTTCACCTTTATCATAACGTGATTTTAAATATACCTTGTCCATATCAATGCTGTCTTTTTCAATGATTGGAGCCGCCGCGTCATAAAAATAAAGATAGTCTTCACCTGTTAAAGTACGTAGCTGTTCTGATAAATCTTTTGATGTCAATGGACCTGTTGCAATAATTGTTGGGCCTTTTGGAATTTCCGTAATTTCTTCGTGTACAACTTCGACATTCGGGTGGTTTTTTACACTTTCCGTTACGCGCGCTGCAAACTCATGACGATCTACAGCTAAAGCGCCACCTGCCGGAACTGCGCACGCATCTGCTGATTCAATAATAATTGAGTCTAGCTTACGCATCTCTTCTTTTAATACTCCAACTGCATTTGTTAAAGTATTGGCACGAAGTGAGTTACTACATACTAATTCAGCAAATTTATCTGTATGATGCGCTGGTGTCTGCTTTACTGGACGCATTTCATAAAGTCTTACTTTTAATCCTCTTTTCGCAATTTGCCAAGCGGCCTCGCTTCCAGCAAGACCAGCACCAATTACGTTAATTACTTGTTCTGTCATGTTCAATCCTCCAACTAAAATATCAAACAAAGAAGTATTATAACATACCTTTTTTCTGTTTGTTTAATCGTTTATCTCCACTCGCTGCTACTTTTTTCTCAAAAAAATACGACGCCATGTAAATGAGTCGCTAAGAACGTTTCCATTTTAGCACACTACCTCATGTCGTCGCACTTATATCCTTCATAATAATCAATCATTCATCGTTACAATTTATTCTAAATAACTAACCGCGCTTCTTATTGTTGCGTTTCTTCCTTATAATCACAGCTTGTGCAAACTACTTGCGTTCCTTTTTTCTGCTTTTTCTCTACAAGTAAGCTCTCACACTTTGGACACTTTCTAGCAATTGGCTTATCCCAAGAAATGAATTCACAGCTTGGAAAACGATCACAGCCATAGAAAGTACGTTTTTTCTTGGACTTACGTTCTACAATGTTCCCTTCTTCACACGTCGGGCACTTTACGCCAATTTCTTTGACAATTGGCTTTGTATTACGACATTCTGGAAAGTTTGAACATGCCATGAACTTTCCATAGCGCCCCATTTTAAATACCATTGGTGATCCACAAGCTTCACAGTCTTCTCCAGCAGGTTCGTCTTTGATCTCTACTTCACGCATTTCTTTTTCTGCTTTTTCAAGCCTCTTTTCAAAATCGCGATAAAATTCGTCAATAACCTTAACCCACTGTACGCTTCCTTCTTCCACCTTATCAAGGTCCGTTTCCATTTTAGCTGTGAATTCAACATCTAAAATTTCAGGGAAAAATTCTAAAATAAGTTCTAGCACAATCCCACCAAGTTCCGTTGGTACAAAGCGCTTGTTCTCTAAAGCAACATATCCGCGTTTTTGAATCGTATCAAGCGTTGGTGCATAGGTGGATGGTCTTCCTATCCCTAATTCTTCAAGCGTTTTAACTAATCTCGCTTCCGTATAACGCGGTGGTGGCTGTGTGTAATGCTGCTTTGGCTCAATATCTTTTGAATAAGCTGTTTCCCCTTCTTCTAAGTTTGGAAGCTGCTTTTCTTTTTCTTCGACTTGGTCATCGCTACCTTCTACATATAGCTTCATAAACCCAGGAAACTTCACTTTTGACCCATTTGCTCGAAACGTTACGTCACTATTTTTTAAATCAACAGCCATTGTATCCATTACGGCCGAAGACATTTGGCTTGCTAAGAAGCGTTCCCAAACAAGCTTGTATAAACGAAACTGATCTCTTGATAAAAATTCCTTCACATCTGCAGGTTTACGCATTGCCGAAGTAGGACGAATTGCTTCGTGAGCATCTTGTGAGTTGGCTTGCTTCTTTTCTTTTTTCTTTTCTTGTGCTAAATAGTCATTGCCATATGCGTTTAAAATGTACTCTTTTGCTTCTTCTTGCGCTGTTTCAGAGATACGGGTTGAATCGGTACGCATGTACGTAATTAAACCAACGGTTCCTTCTTTCCCTAAATCAATACCTTCGTATAGCTGCTGAGCAATCATCATTGTTTTCTTTGCTCTAAAATTCAGCTTTCGTGCTGCTTCTTGTTGAAGAGAAGAAGTTGTAAAGGAAGGAGCTGGATTTCGTTTTCTTTCTTTTTTTGTTACTTTTGAAATCTTAAACTCGTTACCTTCTATCGTTTGAAGAATGGCTTTTACTTCTTCTTCATTGGAAAGGTTTGCTTTCTTCCCTTTGTACTCAATTAGCGATCCTTCAAACTGATCGTTATCTTTTTGGAAAGTTGCTTGTACCGTCCAATACTCTTCCGGCTCAAAGTCCGTAATTTCTTTTTCACGATCAATGATTAAGCGTACTGCAATCGATTGAACACGTCCAGCGCTTAATCCTTTTTTCACTTTCTTCCATAGTAATGGACTAATGTTATATCCCACTAATCGGTCCAAAATACGTCTTGCTTGCTGCGCATCAACTAAATCCATATTGATTGCACGTGGATGTTTAAAAGACTCTTTAATTGCATCTTTTGTAATTTCATTAAATACAACGCGACAGTCTGATGCAATATCTACATCTAGGCTATGAGCCAAGTGCCATGCAATGGCTTCACCTTCACGATCTGGATCGGCTGCTAGATAAATCTTTTTCGCTTTTTTAGCTGCTGTTTTTAAATCTTTCAGTACCGGTCCCTTACCACGAATGGTAATATACTTTGGATCATAGTTATGTTCAGTATCAATGCCCATTTGACTTTTGGGTAAATCACGAACATGTCCCATCGATGCTTTCACTTTATATTTTTTTCCTAAATAGCGTTCAATTGTTTTGGCCTTAGCAGGCGATTCTACAATTACTAGGTAGTCAGACATCTATTTGCTCCTCCTCAAGAGGTAAAATAAAACCTTCATTATTATTAATTAATCTTTTTTTTATCATATTGTATCAAATACTTTTCTCTAAATTTCGTTATGTTTCAGTAATACTCTTTCATCTTACAAATCATACATCTTTCCAAATAAAAAATTACCTATGACTTTGGAATCGATGTAATTCATTTATTATATCTGTAGGGTTCTGTACAAGCTTCGCACCCATTTGAATCAGTTTGTTTACTCCTTTTGAAGCATCATCTGTAATAGGGCCAGGTATAGCAAATACTTCCCTTCCTTGTTGAAGTGCTTGATCAGCTGTAATAAATGAACCACTTCGCTCTTTAGCTTGAACCACAACTGTACCACTTGTCAAGCCACTAATAATTCGATTCCGCTTTGGAAAGTGCCACTTGGCTGGTTTAGTCGGTGGCGGATACTCTGACACCAATAAATGGTTATGAGCAATTTCATTTGCTAATGGAAGATTATGCTTTGGATAGATATTATAAAAGCCACTTCCTAAAACTGCAATAGTTTTTGCTTGTTTAGCAATGGCTAGCTGATGAGCAGCTGTGTCAATACCCAAAGCTAATCCGCTTACAATTACAAATTGATTATGAAGCAACGGAGCTAAAACCGATTGTATAGCATCATATCCATACTGAGTAGGCTGTCTTGTTCCAACCACGCTTAAACAATCTTTATACTGAAATAATGAAAAATCTCCTTTACAGAACAAAACCCAAGGTGGATCATAGATATTTTTTAATAAATGGGGGTATTCATCATCAATAATTGTTATACAGTAAATACTTTGCTCTTCATATTTATTTAGAATATCTTGTATTGGAATAGTTTGCAAATATTTTTTCACTTGACATGCTCGATTGAATGGAACCTGAAGGATTTGCTGAAGGTCATTCGGAGAATAATTGTACAGATGTTGAAGAGAAGAATCATACTGAAGAAACGAAAAGATTTGCTTCCAAGTCAATAGCTGACAATGCGATAAGTGAATTATTTTTTTGCGCAACTCATCCATATCATCGACTCCTTTTATGGCATAGAAAATAGTCCTCAGCAAGGAGGACCATTTTTATGCTTTAATGAGTTTTACATTTTTCTAATAAACCTTGTTCTTTTAACACACTAATTAATGTCTCACCCATTACAGACGGCGTTTCAGCGACTTTGATACCGCATTCATTCATTGTTTTGATCTTTTCAGCAGCCGTTCCTTTTCCACCAGAAATAATGGCACCAGCATGGCCCATACGTTTCCCTGGAGGTGCTGTTTGCCCACCAATAAACCCTACAACAGGTTTTGTCATGTTTGCTTTAATCCATTCTGCAGCTTCTTCTTCCGCTGTACCACCAATTTCACCAATCATAATAACAGCATACGTCTCTTCGTCTTCATTGAAGGCTTTTAGAACATCAATAAAGTTTGTACCATTAACCGGGTCTCCACCGATACCAACAGCTGTTGATTGACCAATTCCTGCTTCAGAAAGTTGATGTACTGCTTCGTATGTTAACGTACCAGAGCGTGATACGACACCAACATGACCTTTTTTGTGAATATATCCTGGCATAATACCAATTTTACATTCTTCTGGCGTAATAACACCTGGGCAGTTTGGTCCTACAAGTCTAGTCTTTTTGCCTTCCATATAGCGCTTTACTTTTACCATATCTAATACAGGAATACCTTCTGTGATACAAATAACAAGATCTAACTCTGCATCAACTGCTTCAATAATTGAATCAGCCGCGAACGCAGGTGGCACGTAAACAACAGAAGCTGTAGCACCTGTTTTTTCTTTGGCTTCTAATACCGTATTAAAAACGGGAACGCCTTCAACTTCCATACCACCTTTACCTGGCGTTACACCACCGACGATTTGTGTGCCGTACTCTAACATCTGCGTTGTATGGAAAAGACCTACTCCGCCTGTTATACCTTGTACAATTACTTTTGTGTCCTTATTAATAAATACGCTCATTCCTATCCCCCAGCCTTTCTATTTCACTAGTGAAACGATTTTTTGTGCGCCGTCTGCCATTGACTCAGCTGCTGTGATATTCAGCCCTGATTCTTGAAGAATCTTCTTACCTAGCTCTACGTTTGTTCCTTCTAAACGCACAACTAATGGTAAGCTTAAGCCAACTTGTTTTGTCGCTTCTACAACACCAGTTGCAATTACATCACACTTCATAATTCCACCAAAGATGTTAACAAAAATCCCTTTTACATTTTGGTCAGATAGAATAATTTTGAACGCTTCTGTTACTTTCTCAGCTGTAGCGCCGCCCCCAACATCAAGGAAGTTAGCCGGGTCTCCGCCATAGTGCTTAATGATGTCCATTGTGGCCATAGCAAGTCCAGCACCGTTTACCATACAACCGATGTTTCCATCTAATGAAATATAGCTTAGGTCATATTTAGACGCTTCAATTTCTTTCGCATCTTCTTCATCTAAATCGCGATACTCTAAAATATCTTTTTGACGATATAGTGCATTTGAGTCGAAGTTTAGCTTCGCATCAAGTGCCATTACGTTTCCATCGCCTGTTACAACAAGTGGGTTGATTTCAGCGATTGAACAATCTTTTTCAACAAATACAGTATATAAACCAGCCATAAATTTAACTGCCTTACCTACTAATTCTTTTGGAATATTAATATTAAACGCGAGTCGACGCGCTTGGAAACCTTGTAGACCAATTGCTGGATCAATGTATTCTTTGAAGATTTTTTCAGGAGTTGCTTCCGCTACCTCTTCAATCTCCGTACCACCTTCTTCAGAACCCATTAATACAACTTGAGAAGTAGCGCGATCTAATACTAAACCAATGTAGTATTCTTTCTTAATATCGCAACCTTCTTCAATAAGTAAACGCTTTACTTCTTTCCCCTCTGGACCTGTTTGATGCGTAACGAGCGTTTTACCTAAAATATCTTGTGCATATGTACGAACTTCATCTAAGCTTTTCGCTACTTTTACACCACCCGCTTTTCCACGTCCCCCAGCATGGATTTGCGCTTTAACAACTGAAACTTGAGATCCAAGTTCTTTAGCAGCTTCAACCGCTTCTTCTACACTATATGCTACTTTACCATTAGGTACTGCTACTCCATATTTTCTTAGGAGTTCTTTCCCTTGATACTCATGGATATTCATTTCCCATCCTCCTAACGTAATCAACCAATAAAATAGACTGCGCTTTCATTGTATAAAAATAATTGTCTAGTTGTCTACTATTCAATTAAAAAATATTAAAATAATTGGAAAATTATTTTTTCTTTATCTCTTGGTCCAGCTGATAAACAAACGCAAAAACCTCTGCCACCACTTCATAAAGCTCGCTTGGAATCTTTTCATGAATAGTTAGCGTGCTTACTAGCTCGGTTAAAGAAGCATCTTTTTGAACAGGAACGTTATGCTCCTGTGCCTGTTCAATGATACGCTTTGCAACTTCTCCACTTCCTTTGGCAACGATCCTAGGCGCCTCATCTCTTTCTTGATTATACGTTAGCGCAACCGCCTTTTGTTTTCTATCATTTATGCTCATATCAAAAAGTCAACTCCTCCTCTATACGAATAAGACGATGTAGACATTTTCTTTTCAATTGAACTTTCTTGTTTCAAAGGACGATAACTAACTCCTGATAGCTGGTAATCCAACTCTTCCAGCTTTTTTACTAAGCTTTTTGTAAACTTTTCACCGCTCTCTTTCAACAGGTCGGCATATTGATTTATTATCTGCAAAGTAATGATTCGATTTTGGATATTTACACTAATGACAACGTCTTGTAACGCTTCAAGGTTCACATAAAACAAAATATGACAATAATTAGGATTAACCCCTTGGTTTTCTTGTCTTTGACCACTCCATTGTATAGAAACATCTCTCCACTGTTTGCCAACTAACAGTGGAACTTCCATGTAGAAGTTAGACAGTGGACCATTGGCCTGTGATAGAAGTTGAAAACCAGTTATTCGAGATATAAGCAGCTCCATCTTCTCTCGAATACCTGCATCGTCGACCGATTTGACTTCTGAAGCTAAAAGGTTCAGAAGTGCTCCTCCACCTTCTTGTGATAATCCAAACGCGTGAAAGAAAGCTGTTAAGCGCTGTACTCCCATTAGTTGTTTGATTACCTCGCTATTAGAGTACTGGTCAATTGCTTTCCATGCGTTCGAGAATGCTTCATACTCCCCAGCCTGTTCGTACACTTCTTGTGATAGCTGACGCACCATGTCAAAACCTTCACGAAAAGATTCTTGCACCTTGGCTAAGAACACAGCTTTCACTTCGCTTTGCTGTAAGGTAAATAAGCGTGAGGCTACACTTAATACGTCTTCTTCCCTTTTACTCTTAGGAAACAAATTCAAATGTTGCAGCATTTGATAGGCTTTTTCGTTATGATTCGTCGCTTGTAACCAATTCACGAATGTTTTTTTAAAAGGTTCATTTTGAGCACCGCTAGACTGAAAAAAGATTGAATCAATTACCTTTCCAAGCCCTGAGTTTGGATTATATTCTTTAATCGCTTGTAACTCTTTTGAAAAAGAGCTGCTTCCCATAACATTTTTCAATGCATCGAACACTTCTTTAGACAAGGGAAGACGCAGCTTTAACATATAGGTTAGAATTTCCTTCGTTTGTTCTGTCAAGCTCTCTTTTGCAAGAATATTACCGAGGCTATTTACCTTTTCTTTAGTAAGCGCATGTCCTTGTTCTACAAGATTAGACAACCACTTTTTGCTCTCTTTATTCACTTCAATTCTCAGTTCTTGCACTAATGATTCAACTAATTCAGAACCTTGTTTGATGGGAGAAATCATTTTTAAGTGCGGCAATTCTCCTTCTGTCGAAGTAACTTGAAACCAGTAGTTTTGTCTAACTATTAATGGGGCTTCCAATTTTCCTACCATTGTCATTCCGTTGAGCTTTAAAAGTGCTGTTTGTTTCGGAAAAAGTTTGAGCACCCGTCCAAGAACATGATCGCCAGCAGTAAGTGTAAACGACCTGGTACTATGACTAGATGCTGAGAAAAGCTGTTGAAAACCTGAAATTTTCATCATTCTTCCCCCTCTTTACCACTTATATTTTCTCTTTAATAGGTGCAAAAGAACGGCGATGCTCCTTTAAAATTCCATAGGTATCAATTGCCTCTAAGTGTTGCTTTGTACCATATCCCATATGCTTTTCAAATCCATATTCGGGATAAATTAAAGCTAGTTCCTTCATCATTCGGTCTCTTGTCACTTTTGCAACCACAGAGCTTGCTGCAATAGAAATGCTTGTGGCATCACCTTTAATGATAGACTCCTGCGGAATATTAAGCGGCAACTCCATAGCATCTATTAATAAGGCTTGAGGCTCAATAGATAATCCCTCGATTGCTTCTAACATGGCTTTTTTCGTTGCTTGATAGATATTTAATTTATCAATAGTTGCTGCATCTACAATTCCAACACCAACTGCTACTGCTTGCTGACAAATCTGTTCGTAAAACTCTTCTCTCTTGGCTTCTGATAACTTTTTAGAATCTGTTAATCCAGGTAAAAAGAAGTCCCTAGACAAAATAACTGCGGCGGCAACTACCGGTCCTGCTAAAGGTCCTCTCCCTACTTCATCAACTCCTGCAATAAACTGTAAGCCTTGGTCATACAGTTTGTTTTCATATGCTAACATTTGATAGAATTGCTCTTTTAAGCTCTCAGAGGCTTGTATTTGTTTCTTTCTTTGTACAACAGCTTGTTGTACACCCTTGCGCTCATCTTGCTCATACTGCGCAAATAAGGGATCCTGAAGGTTGTCGATTGCTTGCAACGCCTGCTTAATGTCATTAATGTTTAGTTTCATCTTTTCCTCTCTCCTTACTATCCTTCTATATCGACTGTTCTGTTATTATTTTCAATCAATAAAAAAGCCGCCTTTACCTTACATAGGTAAAAAGCGACCTTAACTTTTTTTACAGCCTATTCTTCTGACGAAAGCTCAGCTGGATCATCAAACGTTAGCATTCCTAGCTTATCCGTTCGAATCTCTCTCAGCACCAGTTCGGCTGTTTTATCATAATCAACCATTCCACCGCTCATAATACAACCTCTTTTTTTGGCAATCGCATCAAAAAGCTCAACAATATCCTCTGGTATCTCCTCAAGACCATAACGCTCTTTAAGATTAACGGGATAATAGCGAGAAAGGAAGCGAAGTGCATAAACACAAATGTCCTGCATGTTAACGATTGTATCTTTAATTGCACCTGTTGTCGCTAATTTATAGCCTACCGTTTGATCTTCAAACTTCGGCCAAAGAATTCCTGGCGTATCTAAAAGCTCTAGCTCACTTCCCACTTTAATCCATTGCTGTGCTTGAGTCACACCAGGACGATCTCCTGTTTTGGCAATCTTTTTGCTTGCTAAGCGGTTGATAAGCGTAGACTTTCCTACGTTGGGAATTCCAACAATCATCGCTCGAATCGCACGAGGTTTTTTAATTCCTTTTGCTTTCATTCTCTCAAATTTTTCATGGAGAATTTCTTTTGATAAAGAGACAATTTGTTTCATCCCTTTTCCTGCCTGTGCATCAATCGCTAACGCTTGTACACCCTGTTCACGATAGTAACGCAACCATTCTTCTGTCATGCGCGGATCCGCTTTATCTGTTTTATTTAATAAGACAATGCGAGGCTTATTTACAATAATCTCATCAATCATTGGATTTCTTGATGATTGTGGAATACGAGCGTCTACTAGCTCATATACAATATCAATTAATTTTAGTTTTTCCGTAACTTGACGTCTCGCTTTCGCCATATGTCCCGGAAACCATTGTATTGTCATGTTCTACTCACCTTTTATCAATTACTACATTTTTTAATTAGATAGTCGAGCTTCAGATAGCGGCCAGTAAACTAAGCTTGTCTTTCCAAGTACTTGATCCATACTTACAAACCCAATTTGTCTACTATCCTTACTGTAGCGACGATTATCTCCCATTACAAACAAATGGCCTTCAGGTACTTCTCCTTCACCTGTTAAACCTTCTAGGGTAAAATCTTCTGTTAAGTTACCATCAATAACTTCTTTTTTATATTCATCAAGATATGGTTCTTCATACGGCTTTCCGTTCACATATAAAACATCATCACGATATTCAATATGATCACCCGGTAGACCAATAATTCGCTTTATGTAGTCCTTTTGTTCATCTGCATGAAAGACGATAATATCAAAACGATCAGGATCCCCAATTTTATACGAAAACTTATTTACAATCATGCGGTTCTGATCATGTAGAGTTGGCATCATTGATAATCCATCTACTACAATCGGCGCAAATAAAAAGTAGCGAATAACTACAGCTAATAAAACAGCAATAGCAATGGCTTTAATCCATTCAAAAAATTCATTTTTTCCTCGGGCCATTCTCAGTCCCCCAACCTTTATATACTACATCTTTTATTGTATCTGAAAGTCACTGAAACACCTAATAATTATAAAAAAAGATTTGAAAAAAGGAGCTTGTTTAACAAGCTCCCCTTCACGATTATCGAATTTCTTTAATACGCGCAGCTTTACCACGTAATTCACGTAGGTAATAAAGTTTCGCACGGCGTACTTTACCACGGCGCATTACTTCGATTTTTGCAATTTTTGGCGTATGAAGTGGGAATGTACGCTCTACACCTACACCGTAAGAGATCTTACGTACTGTAAATGTTTCGCTGATACCACCACCACGACGCTTGATAACAACACCTTCAAATACCTGAACACGTTCACGGCTACCCTCAACGATATTTACGTGTACACGTACAGTATCACCAGGACGGAACGTAGGAAGATCGGTTTTAAGTTGTTCTTTTGTAATTTCTTCGATTAATTTTTGCATCGCGTGTTTCAACTCCTTCCAACAGACGCTCATAACAATGCTTATAGATCATTGCAGCGGAACACCGTTATAAGTGACAAAAGCCTATCAGCTCAAGCCACAAGATTTATCTTAGCACACTCTCATGGCGTATGCAATAAGAGAAATTATTTTTCTGTATCTTTTAAAACACATTGGGAACTCTTCGTCTTATTCACTTTCTTCATTTTGCAATTCAGCTATTATTTTCTTTTGCTGTGAAGAAAGCTCAAGCTGTTCTAGCATATCTGGCCTTCTTAGCAGCGTTCGCTTGAGAGACTCTTTTTCGCGCCATGCTGCAATTTTTTGATGGTCACCGCTCATTAAGACATCAGGAACCTTAAATCCTCTGAAATCAGCAGGACGTGTATAATGTGGGTGTTCTAACAACCCTGTGCTATGCGAGTCCTTTACAGCCGAATCCTGATTCCCTAATACGCCTGGCAATAGACGTACTACGCTGTCAATTACAACCATTGCCCCTAGCTCTCCACCGGTTAACACATAATCACCAATTGAAATCTCATCAGTTACAACGTGCTCACGGATTCGCTCGTCATATCCCTCATAGTGACCACATACAAAGATTAGATGCTCTTCTTGCGCTAGCTCTTCTGCTTTTTTTTGCGTATAGCGCTCTCCTTGTGGACACAGTAAAACAACGCGTGGCTTAGAGTCTTTTGTCAGCGCATCTACCGCATCAAAAATTGGCTGAGGTGTTAATACCATCCCTGCTCCGCCGCCATACGGATAGTCATCAACATTTTGATGCTTATTCGCTGAGTATTCTCTAAAATTTACCACGTTTAACTCTACGGCTTGCTTTTCTTGCGCTTTTTTTAAAATGGATTCACCAAACACTCCTTCAAACATTGAAGGAAATAAAGACAGGACATCAATCTTCATCAGTCTAATAACCCTTCCATTACTGTAATAATAATTTCTTTATTCTCAACATCAATCTCCTGAACAACTGCGTCGATATAAGGAATTAAAATCTCTTTTCCATCTTTTCCTTTTACAACCCACACATCATTCGCACCAGGAACTAAGATTTCTTTTATCTTCCCAAGCTCTTGACCTTCTTCCGTTTTAACAATGCAGCCAATAATTTCATGAAAATAAAACTCACCGTCTTCAAGCTCAGACAATTGATCTTCCGATACTTTCACCGTGCTGTTCTTAAATTTCTCAACGTCATTTACATTTGGATACCCTTCAAATGATACAAGGTCAAAATTTTTATGCTTTCTATGCGTAGCCACAACTACCTCAACAGGTTCAGTTTGCTTTTCTTGGAACAAATAAAGTTTGTTTCCTACTTCGTAGCGTTCATCTGCAAAATCTGTGGTTGAGATAATGCGTACTTCACCTTTAATCCCATGTGTATTAACAATTTTACCTACTTTAAACCAATTATTCATTGTTCACCTCTATCGAATTTCAACGACAATGCCGTCTTTGATTACAATCTCTTTTTTTTGCTTTATATCATTCCAATTATCACCGATTTTCACTTCAAGCAACGAATCCATTTCTGATTCAACAAGCTCACTTCCTAACGCCAGGCGCTCTAGCTGTTCAATTTGAAAATCAATTACGTCTATTTTTTCAAGTCTGGATGAACGCTCTTTTTCAAACTGGGTATGAAGCAAAGATGATTGAGTTTTTTTTGTTTTCTCTATTTGTTTCAGTTGAAACTTAAGCTGCTCTAACTCTTTTTGCAGCTCGACTTTTCGCTGAGAGAAACGATTATGTAGTAACGCCTTGCTGCTTTCCGTCACAACTTGCTTCACAACAACCTTTTGAATAATTTGCATCAAACCCCTCCTCTTCATCCTACGATTCTTATTAAACCATTTCTATCCGTCATTTGAGAAGTAGTTACATAAAAAAAAGGGGGAGGTTATCCCTCTCCCTTTTTTCACTCTTGAATTTTCACATGCACTTTTTTATCTAATTGCGATGCCGCCGCAGAGACAACAGTCCGAATCGCTTTGGCAACCCGCCCTTGCTTTCCAATAATCTTTCCGATATCTTCTTTGTGAACTTCAATGAAGTACGTCACTTGATGTTCTTCACTTACTTCTTTCACTCGGACTTCATCTGGATAATCAACAAGTGGCTTAACAATCGTTTCAATTAGTGATGTCATCGCGAGTATAATTATTTTCCTAATTTAGCGTTATGGAATTTCTCCATGATGCCTTCGTTAGAGAAAAGGTTACGTACTGTATCAGATGGTTTTGCACCATTTTGTAACCATTTAAGAGCTAACTCTTCATCAATTTTAACTTCAGCTGGTTGAGCTACTGGATTGTAAGTCCCAACCACTTCGATGTAACGTCCATCACGTGGTGAACGAGAGTCTGCTGCTACGATACGATAGAAAGGAGATTTTTTAGCTCCCATACGTTTTAAACGAATTTTTACTGCCATTTTTAAAGCACCTCCGAATATGTTTCAACAAGATAATATAATATCAAAAAGATAAAATGTTTGTAAAGGTTTTTTTCTTAACAGTATAAAAAATATTTTATTCTGTTTATTTTTACAACTAAATTTAGTGACAAATTAAGAAAAGAAAGGTAATTTCATGCCCTTTTTCTTCCCTTTAGACATGTTTGTCATTTGCTTCATCATTTTCTTCATGTCTTCAAACTGCTTCAATAGTCGGTTAACCTCTTGAACCGATCGACCGCTACCTTTTGCAATGCGTTTTCGTCGACTAGCGTTAATGATTTCAGGATTTGTTTTTTCAGCTTTTGTCATGGAACGAATAATCGCTTCTACATGACTAATTTGCTTTTCATCTACCTGTAAGTTCTTGAGGCCTTTCATTTTATTAGCACCTGGAAGCATGCCAATAAGTTCATCTAACGGCCCCATTTGACGAACTTGAGCAAGCTGCTCTAAAAAGTCATCAAATGTAAACGACTGCGTACGCAGTTTCGCTTCAAGCTCTTTAGCTTTTTCTTCATCTACGTTAGCCTGCGCTTTTTCAATCAGCGTAAGAACGTCTCCCATTCCTAAGATACGAGAAGCCATACGCTCTGGATGGAATGCATCGATTGCATCCATCTTTTCACCCAAACCAACAAACTTAATCGGTGTATTGGTAACTGCACGAATTGATAAAGCCGCACCACCGCGCGTATCTCCATCTAGCTTCGTTAATACCACACCTGTTAAGCCAAGCTGTTTATTAAAGCTATCAGCTACGTTTACAGCATCCTGACCCGTCATTGCATCGACAACTAAGAAAATTTCATGAGGGTTTGTGAGCTCTTTAATTTGCTCTAACTCTTCCATTAAATTTTCATCTACATGCAAACGTCCGGCTGTATCAATTAATACATAATCATGATGCTCTTCTTTAGCATAAGCAATGGCCTGCTTTGCAATTTCAACGGGACTTACTTGATCTCCCAGTGAAAAAACAGACATACTTAACTGCTTTCCAAGCGTCTCAAGCTGTTTAATCGCCGCAGGGCGATATACATCAGCTGCTACAAGCAATGGGTTGCGGTTATGTTTCTTACGCAGTAGGTTAGCTAGCTTACCAGTAGTTGTCGTTTTACCTGCACCTTGAAGTCCTACCATCATAATAACCGTAGGAGCCTTTGGAGCCACTGCAATTTTGCTTTGTTCGCCGCCCATCAGTGCTGTTAATTCTTCTTGTACAACTTTAATAACCTGTTGACCAGGCGTTAAGCTTTTTAATACGTCTTGACCTACTGCGCGCTCACTTACTCGCTTAATGAAGTCTTTTACTACTTTAAAGTTTACATCCGCCTCTAAAAGGGCTAGGCGTACCTCACGCATCATTTCCTTAACATCTGCTTCAGTTACTTTACCTTTTCCCTTTAGCTTTTGTAACGTGCTTTGCAAACGGTCAGCTAATCCTTCAAATGCCATATATGCCGCCCCCTAATCTAATTTCTCGAGCGAATCAAGAAGAGAAGAAAGCTTGTTGTTTGTTTCAAGTTCGCCTGTCAGTTCATTTTTTAGTTGTTGAACAATTGATTGACGCTCTTGAAACCGTTGAAATAACAATAGCTTTTCCTCATATTGTTCAAGCATTTGCTCTGTACGTTTTATATTATCATAAACTGCTTGACGACTCACATCAAATTCCTCTGCTATTTCACCTAGGGAATAGTCATCTAAATAATAAAGAGACATATAACTTCTTTGCTTTGGTGTAAGCAACGCTTGATAGAAGTCGTATAAAAAGTTCATTCGCGTCGTTTTTTCTAACATACGACCGCCCCCCCTTGTTAAGTGAAAAGCCTTTACATGTCTTTAGTTTACAAAGAAGCAATTAGAATGTCAAGTTTTTTCCTTAACAGCAAAAACGCGACGAAGAAAGGCTTCATCGCGTTTTTAAATTAACTGTTTTGCACTTCATCTTCTACCGCATTAGCAAATAACCCATAGATGTATTGTTCCGTATCAAACGGCTGAAGGTCGTCCATCTTTTCCCCTAGCCCTACGAATTTCACTGGTAAGTTCAGTTCGTTTCGAATAGCCAACACAATACCACCTTTTGCAGTACCATCTAGCTTTGTCAGAACAATTCCCGTTACGTTTGTTGCTTCTGAGAAGATTTTAGCTTGGCTAAGAGCGTTTTGCCCAGTTGTTGCATCCAACACAAGTAGCACTTCATGTGGAGCTCCAGGCACTTCACGCTCAATTACGCGTTTTACTTTCTCTAGCTCCTTCATTAAGTTCACTTTATTTTGCAAACGACCCGCTGTATCACATAGTAAGATATCCGCTTTACGAGCTTTTGCTGACTGAATAGCGTCATACATTACAGCAGCTGGATCTGACCCAGCTGATTGCTTAATAACATCTACTCCAACGCGTTCGCCCCATACTTCAAGCTGCTCAATAGCACCTGCACGGAACGTATCGCCTGCTGCCATCAGAACGTTCTTGCCTTCTGACTTAAACTTATGAGCAATTTTACCAATTGTTGTTGTTTTCCCTACGCCATTAACACCAACAAACAGAACAACAGTAAGGCTATCTTGCTGCATATTAAGGCCTGCCAGCTGTTCCTCGCCTGACTCATAGATATCAATTAATTTTTCAGAGATGACCGCTTGAACTTCTTGAGGATCTTGAATGTTCTTTCGTTTTACTTCATCTTTTAATTCATCAATCAAATCCATAACAGTCGAAACGCCAACGTCTGCGCCGATTAGAATCTCTTCCAACTCTTCAAAAAACTCTTCATCCACTTTTCGATAGCGAGAAACTAAATCATTGACGCGTTCTGAAAACGAATCGCGCGTTTTTGAAAGTCCATCTTTAAACTTTTGAGTAACGGAGTCTGTTTGATTTGTAATCTTTTCTTTTAATCGCTTAAAAAAGCTCATGTTTTAACACCCTTTCTACTAAACATATTGCTTCGAATCTTCTAAGCGTACGGATACAAGTTTTGAAACTCCCGATTCCTGCATTGTTACGCCGTACAGCACATCTGCTTCTTCCATTGTTCCTTTACGATGCGTAATGACAATAAACTGTGTTTGCTCACTATAACTTCTTAAGTACGTAGCAAAACGGTGCACGTTCGCCTCATCTAAAGCTGCTTCTACTTCGTCTAATACACAAAACGGTACAGGACGAACCTTTAAAATGGAGAAGAGAAGAGCAATGGCTGTTAAAGACCGTTCTCCTCCAGAAAGAAGCCCTAAGTTTTGAAGTTTTTTACCTGGAGGCTGGGCAATAATGTCCACCCCAGTGTTCAACAGATCCGTCGCATCTGTTAGCTTCAGCTCTGCTTTTCCTCCACCAAATAGAGACTGGAATACATGGTTAAACTCTTCCCGAATTCGGTAGAACGTATCAGAGAAACGCTTTTTCATCTCTTCATCCATTTCATCAATAACCTGATAAAGCGTGTTTTTAGCTTCATCTAAATCATTTTTCTGGTTGCTTAAAAATTCATAGCGCTCTGCTGTTCGCTCATATTGTTCAATAGACCCTAAGTTAACCGTACCAAGCTCCTCGATACCTAACTTAATAAGCTTAATCTTTTTACGAGCTTCGTCAATTGGAATCGTTAGCTGATACGAAGCTTTTGCTGCTTCAAAGCTCGTTTGATATTCTTCATTCAGCTGATGTAAACGACTGTCTAACTCAACGTCAATTCGGTTCAGTTTTACTTCTTCGTCTTTTAACGCATTTGCAATTTGCTTATGCTGGCGATGCAACTCTTTGACAAAGCGCTCTGCATCTTCTAGCTTGTTTTGTGATTTCAAGCGCTCTGCCCGACAGTCATCCATTTTCTTCAACGTTTCTGCTTTTTCTTTAACCTTTTCTGCAGCCGCTTCTTCTAGTGAAAGCTCTCCAGAATCATTTGATGTCATCTCATTCGTTAAAAGTGCCAAGTCTTCTGTTACTTCTTCTAAGCGCTTCGTTGTTTGATTTAGCTCAAAGCAAATACGATCATATTTTTCACGCTTATTTTTAAGAGACTGTTCTTGTCCAGCCAGCTCTACTTTTACTTCGGTTAGCTTCTGGCGCACTTCCTCTCGGGAAGTTTGTTGCGTACGCTTACGATGAGTAAGCTCTTCAATAACTCCCTCTAGCTCTGAAGTCTGTTCTTTTGCTTCACCTAGCTGCTTTTCTAACACTTGAATTCGCTTGATCAAATGTTCTTGATCGCTTTTAAAGCTAACCATGTCTTGATCATACATCGCTAATCGATCGTTTACCGCTTGCTCTTCAATTTCTACTTGCTTCACATCTCGATCTAACGCTTTTTCTTGCTCTTCTAGACGCTTAACAAAAGACTGTTCTTTACCAATAGCTTGTTCCAACTCTTCAATCGTTTCTTTCTTAGCTTTCACATTTTTCTCAAGTTGAAGCGTTTTTTCTTCCATTTCCTTCAGCTTCGCAGTAATTGTTTCAAGCTCTCGCTGACGACCAAGCAATGAATTGGTTTTTTGCTTAACCGATCCACCTGTCATGGACCCGCCTGGATTCACCACGTCTCCTGTTAAAGTAACAAAGCGGTAGCGATGCTGAATCAGTCTAGCAAGCTCATTTGCTCCTTTTAAATCTTTTACAATAATAACCGTACCAAGCAAGTTCTCTGCAATACTACGATACTTCTCATCATATTTTACAAGCGAAGAAGCGACGCCCACAAACGTATCGTGAGTTTCAATTAACGAAATGGTTTGTGGCGGTATAAAACGCGAACGCACGGATGTTAATGGTAAAAATGTAGCGCGTCCGTAATGATTTTGTTTTAAAAAGCTAATTGCTTGTCGCGCACTCTGCTCATCAGACGTCACAATATGCTGAGTTGCACCACCGAGCGCAATTTCAATCGCTGTCTCATACTCTTTCGGCACGCTAACTAGTTCAGCAATAGCTCCTTCAATCCCGTGAAGCTTCTGGCTTCTCGCTTTTAAAATTTCCTTTACACCATGGAAATACCCTTCATAGTCCTCCTGCATCTCTTCAAGCATTTGCTTTCTAGACTTTGTTTGCTGGACGTATTGATAGGCTTGATACAGGGTTGACTCTTGCTTTCGATATTCCTCTCGCAGGGAATCGAGCTTTGCAAGCTGCTCTTTTAATTGACGCGTGGCATCCTGCAATTCTTGTTGAAAGTTTTGCAGTTTATCAATAAGAGCTCCTTTTTTCCGCTCTAGATCCACTCGTTGTTGAACATATTGCTCGTTTGCTTTTAAAAGCCGCGCTTCTTTTTCAGACGTTTGATGCTTTTGCTGCTCTAGAAAAGCAATCTCATTTCGAGAAGCTGTCTGTGCATTTGCCAACTCAAAATATTCGCTTTTTAACTGCTCTAACTGCTCATCCAGGTTTTCACTATACGTTGCAAACAGACGCTCTTGTTCGGCTACTTCTTCACGCGTTTTAGCAACGTCGTTTTCAAAGGCAGTTAAGTCATTCTCTTCTTTTTGCTTCGCTATCAGCAACTCTTTTTTTGTTTGAGTATACTCTTTTACAAGTCGCTCTAACTGCTCTTTATTTTGCGAAGCGTTCTTTTTACGCTCTTTTAACACTTCTTTCTTACCTTCTAGCTTTTCAACTTCTTCACTAACAAAAAGAAGGTGTTTATGTAGCGCGTCGATTTCCTCATCCGCACGCTGAATACGCACGCGTAAACAATTAATCTCTTGCTCACGCTCTCCAATGTTGGCAGAAAGCGATTGCTCCATTCGCTGATGAGATGCTATTTCTCGTTTAAGCGCTTCCCACTTACCATGAAGCTCTTCAATTTCAAAAACTGTTACTTCAATATCAATCTGTTCTAATTCTTCTTTTTTCTGCAAGTAATCTTTTGCAATGGAAGACTGTATTTTTAAAGGCTCTAACTGTCCCTCAATTTCATGTAAAATGTCAAGCACGCGATTTAAGTTTTCTTGTGTTTCAATTAACCTTAACTCAGCCTTACGTTTACGCGTTTTATACTTTAAAACGCCCGCTGCTTCTTCAAATATTTTACGACGCTCATCTGGTTTGCTGCTGAGAACTTCTTCAACTTTACCTTGACTAATAATGGAAAAAGCTTCTCTTCCCAAACCTGAGTCCATAAATAAATCCACAATATCTTTTAAACGACATGGTTGGTTGTTAATAAGAAATTCACTATCACCTGAGCGATTTACTCGCCTTGTAATGCTTACTTCATGATAATCAAGCGGTAGGAACTGATCGTCATTTTCTAGCGTAATCGTTACGTCTGCTACATTAACAGCACGCCTTGATTCACTTCCCGCAAAAATAACGTCTTCCATTTTCCCACCACGCAGTGACTTTGCAGACTGCTCGCCCATTACCCAGCGAATTGCATCTGTAATGTTACTTTTACCACTACCGTTTGGTCCAACAACTGCTGTAACCCCTGGTACAAAGTCAATTGATACTTTCTGAGCGAATGACTTAAAGCCAGTAATATCTAAACGCTTGAGGAACATATAGATTCCCCCTTTTCCTTATTTTCATAGTAAATCCCCCTTTGCAACAACCATTCGTTGCTTGGGGGGACTCGTTCCTACATCAGACTAATACTCTCTTTTACTTTGCATTCGACGCTTTTATTTTCGAGATGGCTACTTGAGCCGCTTTTTGCTCAGCTTCTTTCTTAGATCTACCAACTCCAACACCTAGCTCTTCACCATTAAGTGATACACGTGACATAAATTCACGATTATGAGCCGGGCCTTTTTCTTGTAGCACCTTGTACTCTAGCTGACCAAACCCATCTCGTTGAATAATTTCCTGTAACTGACTTTTAAAATCCATCACATGAGAAAAAGCACCCTCATTAATCTTCGGGAATACAACTTTTGTTAAAAATTGATTTACTGTTTCAATTCCTTTATCTAAATACAATGCACCAATAAATGCTTCAAATACATCCGCCAGTAAAGCTGGACGTTGACGGCCACCCGTCATTTCTTCACCTTTACCGAGCAACACTAGTTTACCAAATTCGAGCTCATTTGCGAAAGTCACAAGAGATGGCTCACACACTACGGCTGCACGTAGCTTTGTCAGTTCTCCTTCGCTCATCATTGGGTATTTTTTAAATAGAAATTGTGAGACGGTCAACTCTAACACGGCATCCCCTAAGAATTCTAAACGCTCATTATCTTCATGAGGTTTTTTACGATGCTCATTCACATACGATGAATGTGTAAAAGCTTGAAATAAGAGCTTTTCATTTTCAAACGTCACGTTGATTTCTTCTTGAAACTGTTTAAAGTTTTTTACTACTTGAGAATTATTTTTTCGGTCTCGATTCGAATAATGTTTAGGCATAAAATACCTCCGCTTACCAGCCACAATTAGTTCATAGTTTTTTCATAACATAACCCATTATAAAACGAGGTATCCTAAAAGATACATCGCATTTTGAAAAAAAAAATTATTTTTTTCAAAAATAACGCAAAAAACACAGAAAGCCCCGCTATTAAACGGGGCTTTTAATGATACAACAGAATTAAACTTGACTCTGTATGTAATTAACCGCATCTCCAACAGTTGCGATTTGTTCTGCTTGCTCATCAGAGATTTCCATGTCAAACTCATCTTCAAGCTCCATTACAAGCTCAACTACATCAAGAGAGTCAGCACCTAAATCTTCTTTGAAATTAGATTCTAATTTCACTTCGCTTTCATCTACACCAAGACGATCAACAATGATTTTTGTTACGCGCTCTAGTACTTCTGCCATTGTTCTTCACCTCCCCTCAAGTCATTATAGTAGATTTTCCTTTAAAATACTATGGCTGAATAATAAAGTTTGTCAAAACCCTTACTTTTCAATTCTTTTAAGATATTACATAACCATTCCGCCGTCAACATGGATGGTTTGTCCCGTAATATAGCGGCTTGCATCTGTAGCTAAGAATGAAACAATATTGGCAATATCTTGTGGATCACCAAAGGATGCAAGTGGAATTTGCTTTAGCATTTCAGCTTTTACTTCTTCTGGAAGCTCATCCGTCATATCAGTTGCGATAAACCCTGGTGCCACTGCATTTACTGTAATATTACGACTTGCAAGCTCTTTTGCAGATGTTTTTGTTAATCCGATAACACCAGCCTTAGCAGCTACATAGTTTGCTTGTCCTGCGTTTCCGCTAACACCCACAATAGATGAAATGTTGATGATTCGTCCATGACGTTGTTTCATCATTTGGCGAGTTGCTGCTTTCGTACATAAAAACACGCCCTTTAGGTTTGTTGATAAAACATCATCCCACTCATCTTCCTTCATTCTCATTAGCAGGTTATCTCTTGTAACACCAGCATTGTTTACTAAAATATCTAAAGAGCCAAACGTTGAAATTGCTTCTTTAATCATGCTTTGAACAGAATCTGCATCCGCTACGTTTGCTTGAATCGCAATGGCATCTGTTCCATAACCTTTAATTTCATCAACGACCTCAAGTGCTTTCGCTTCGCTACCTGCATAGTTTACAACTACTTTAGCTCCTTGCTTTCCTAATTCAAGCGCAATCGCACGTCCAATTCCACGAGACGCTCCTGTAACAACCGCTACTTTTCCTTCTAACATTTTATTCTACCCCTTTCACTGCTTCAATTGTTGCTTGTAACGTTTCAACATTACTCACTGAATAAACCGTAGCACGGCGATTCACCTTCTTCACAAGCCCTGATAATACTTTTCCTGGACCAATCTCAATAAATGTATCTACGCCTTCAGCAAGCAATAACTCAACCGTTTCTTGCCAGCGAACTGGAGAATATAATTGTTCAATTAACAGCGCTTGTACAGCTTCTTTTTGGATTGTTGGTTGCGCCGTTACGTTAGCTACAACAGGAACTTTCGCATCTTTAAAATCCATTATGCTAAGCGTATCCTGCAGTTTAGCAGCAGCGGGCTTCATTAAGCTAGAGTGGAACGGTCCGCTTACATCTAAAGGAATCGCTCGTTTTGCTCCTTTTTCTTTCGCTAGTTCACTCGCTTTTTCAACACCCTCTGCTGTTCCAGAAATTACAATTTGACCTGGACAATTAATGTTAGCAAGCTGGACAGAAGCTCCTAAAGCCGTAATTTCGTCCGTTACAGCTTTTAACTCTTCAGCACTCATTCCTAAAATGGCAGCCATTGTTCCTTCACCAGCAGGAACAGCTTCATCCATATAGCGTCCACGCTTGTTTACAGCAACAACAGCATCTTCAAAAGACATTACTCCAGCTGCTACTAACGCACTGTATTCTCCCAAACTATGACCTGCTACATAATCAGGTGTAATCCCACTTTTGTTAAACTCGTTTAAAAGCATTGTGCTAGCAGTAACAAGAGCAGGTTGCGCATGATACGTTAACGTCAGTTCATCTTGTGGACCTTCAAACATAAGGTTTGATAATGAAAAGCCTAGCACTTCATCTGCCTTTGAAAGAAGTTGCTTTGCTTCTTCAGATTGCTCATATAAGTCTTGCCCCATACCTACGGCTTGTGAGCCTTGGCCTGGAAACATAAAAGCTATTTTCCCCATTCTTATCCTCTCCTCGTTTATTCGTTATTTTATTCACTTTCAACGGAAGCTTGAATGGTAGAAGAGACGTTATTTTCTACCATATTTACGGTTTGTTTAATCGCATTAAAGATGGCCGTAGCGTCTGACGAACCATGAGCTTTAATAACCGGTGCATTTAGACCGAACAGGCCTGCGCCGCCATACTCGCTATAGTCCATTTTTGCTTTTAGCCCTTTAAGCTGAGGCTTTAACACGGAAGCAGCTACCTTGCTTTTAAAACTACTCATTAACTCTGCTTTTAACATTGAAAATAGTGAAAGTGCCGTTCCTTCAATAGTTTTCAATGCAACATTACCCGTAAAACCATCCGTTACTACAACGTCTGCAACGCCGTTTAAAAGATCTCGTGATTCTACGTTTCCGATAAAGTTAATGTTGGTTTCTTGAAGCAATTTAAACGTTTGCTTTGTTAACTCATTACCTTTTTTCTCTTCCGTTCCAACGTTTAAAAGCCCAACTTTAGGCGATTGAACACCTCTTACCTTCTCTGCGTATACCGAGCCCATAATTGCATATTGTACAAGGTGCTCAGGTTTCGCATCAACGTTAGCTCCTACATCTAGCATTAAGAAACCTTTGCCGTCCAAAGTTGGCAGCGTCGGAGCTAGAGCAGGACGCTCAATTCCTTTAATACGACCAACAACAAATAACCCAGCCGTCATTAAAGCACCCGTGTTACCTGCAGAAATACATGCATCAGCACGCCCCTCAGCTACTTCAGTAGCCATAAGCACCATTGATGCATTTTTCTTTCTGCGTACTGCACGAACTGGTTCATCTGTTGCTTCAATTACTTCTTCAGTATGAAGAATTGTGATACGCTCTGGATTTGTTAGGTACTTCTTTATTTCAACTTCATTACCAACAAGTGTAATATGTAAGTTTTCAAACTGCTGAATGGCTAATTCTGCACCTTCAATAACCGTTTTGGGAGCGTTGTCCCCTCCCATAGCATCAATTGCTATTTTCATGTTCTTTCTCATCCTTTAGTTTTATTTATCAGATGTAGATCGGTACATATTAAACGTTCCTGAAAACACCTGCTCTTGTCCTACAAAACTATTTACCTCTACGATTGTTCGAGTTTCATCTGTAGACAGAACCTTTGCTTTTGCTATCACGCGCTCATGAATCTTTACCGAACGATGATAGCGAATTGTAGCCTCAATTGTTAATGCTAATTCATCATTAATAACCGCTACTGCAAGTGAGTTTGCTTGAGCAAACAAGTGATGTCCTCTTGTAATTTGATTGCGTTGAAAAACGTGTTCTTCACGCACATCAAAGATGGAAATAGCGGATTGGTCTAGTTCAATATCGATAATTTCCCCAATTACTTCTTCAATAGGCAGAGAACGCACTTCATCTTCTAATTTCTTAGAAGCTACATATTTAATTCGCTCGCGTAATTCAGGGATAGACAATTCTAGGCGGTCTAAGCGAATTGTTTGTACGCTAACTGAAAAACGGTCGGCTAATTCTTCGTCTGTGATAAATGGATTCTCGTCAATTGTAGCTTTTAATAACAGCTGTCGATCTCTTTTATTACGCTTCATAACACACCATCCGAACTTTTAATACTAGGTACTAACAGCAGTATATAATTATTGCAATTGAAATGCAACATTTTTAGTAAAGTTACACCTCAATTGCAACGCCGATTCACTGACTATTAATCAAATTTTTCACCTGCTAATACACCTGTTGCTTCCAAATAAGAACGCATCAACTGATATTGCTCATCTTGCCAAAACGCCTCCGAATTCACAAGCTCAGTAGCATCTGTACGGGCTACTTCAAGCGCTCGATAATCGTGGACCATATCCGCTATTTTGAACTCAGGCATTCCGCTTTGCTTTCGGCCAAAAAAGTCCCCAGGCCCTCTAAGCTCAAGGTCTCTTTCTGATAATACAAAACCATCATTTGTCTCCGTCATAATATTCATGCGCTCTTTTCCAGCTTCAGACTTTGGATCTGCTAACAAAATACAATACGACTGCGCGTCTCCTCTTCCTACTCGCCCGCGAAGCTGATGGAGCTGTGATAGTCCAAAGCGCTCCGCATCATAGATGACCATAACCGTGGCGTTTGGAACGTTCACCCCTACTTCAACAACCGTTGTCGAAACAAGAATTTGCACATTGTTTACGCTAAACTCTTTCATGACTTCTTCTTTTTCATCTGGTGTTAAGCGCCCATGCATCAGTCCTACATTCCATTGCCCTTTAAAATATTGAACAAGGGTACTATGAACATCAATGGCATTTTGAACGTCCAACTTCTCTGATTCTTCAATCAATGGACAAATTACGTAGGCTTGCCGTCCTTCACTCAGTTCTTTCTGGACAAATTGCAAAATACGCTCTAGCATATCATGCTTTACCCAATACGTTTCGATTGCTTTTCGACCAGCTGGCATTTCATCTATAATCGACACGTCCATCTCACCAAAAGCAGTAATGGCAAGCGTTCTTGGAATAGGAGTCGCCGTCATAAATAATACATCTGGACTTTCACCTTTCTCACGAAGAACTCTACGCTGACCTACACCAAAGCGATGTTGCTCATCCGTAATGACAAGACCAAGACTTTTATACACTACTTCATCTTGGATGAGCGCATGAGTACCGACTAACACGTCTATTTCTCCGGCCTGAACTTGTCGCAGAAGCTCACGCCTTGCTTTCCCTTTAACTGAACCCGTTAACAACCCGACGCGCACTTGAACTTTTTCAAGCATGGCACTTAAGGATTCAGCATGCTGTTCGGCTAAAATTTCAGTTGGAACCATTAGAGCACCTTGATGCCCTGCCAATACCGTTGCATATAGCGCAACGGCAGCAACAACCGTTTTACCTGAACCTACATCTCCTTGTAATAGGCGATTCATTCGATAAGGCGACTTCATATCAGCAGTAATTTCATTCACTACTCGTTTTTGAGCGTTTGTTAACGGGAATGGCAGTTGATTTGTAAACTCAACTAAATCGCTTGATTGAAACACTTGAGACATACCAGCCGTTTCTTCTCGCTCACGCTTTCGAAGCGCCTGCATCTTTAGCTGAAACAGCAAAAACTCTTCATATACAAATCGCCTGCGCGCTTGTTTTAAATCGCTATGGTCTCGAGGTAGATGAATCGTTCGCACCGCATCTTCTCGTGCCATTAACTTATATCGATTTCGGAGCGATAAAGGGAGCATGTCTTCAATTTGACTTCCATACTGATTTAAAGCCAGGGTGATAAACTTACGAATTGCTTTTACAGTAAGCGCTGCTTTTGTGGAATAAACTGGCTCAATGGTTTGATTTTTTTTGAAAGGTGAAAACTGTAGTTCTTGAAGAGTAATCGTTTGGCGGTGCTGATCCCATTTTCCCGTCACAGTAACCGTTTGATCAATTTCAAGCTTTGATTTGTAATAAGGTCGGTTAAAGCACGTAACGGTAACAAGATAACGACCAACCAACAAGCGAAAGGTTAATCGAGACCGTTTTTTTCCGTAATAAGTAAGAGAGGGAACGCTGTGAACCTTTCCCTCTACCGTTACTTTTTCATCATGTTTAGCATCCGCTAAATCTTTCAGCTCATAGTCCTCATAGCGATAAGGAAAATGCTCAAGTAAATCTTGTACAGATTGTATCTTCATTTCTTCGAGAAGAGTCGCTGTCTCTTCTCCAATCCCTTTAATGGTTTTAATGGAAATTTTATTTAATTCATTCACTTTTGTTTAATGCAATACCAAAGATCTTTGCTTCTAGCTCGCGACCTGTTGGTGTTGCCGCTAAGCCTCCTTGTGCAGTTTCTCGTAACGCTACTGGCATTGTTTGACCAATTCGATACATTGCATCAATTACTTCATCACACGGAATTCGACTTGTAACACCTGCTAACGCCATATCAGCAGCAATCATTGCATTCGCAGCGCCCATCGCGTTTCTCTTTACGCACGGTACTTCTACTAATCCTGCTACAGGGTCACATACTAATCCTAGCATATTTTTAAGCGTAATTGCCATTGCTTCAGCTGCTTGACTAGGTGTACCACCCGCCATTTCTACAATCGCTGCCGCTGCCATGCCAGACGCTGACCCTACTTCAGCTTGACACCCTCCTGCTGCACCTGAAATGGAAGCATTGTTTGCCACAACAAATCCAAATGCTCCTGATGTAAATAGAAATTCAATCATTTCTTCACGCGTTGGATTTAATTTATTTTTCACTGCAAATAACGTTCCAGGCACCACTCCAGCTGAACCGGCTGTCGGTGTTGCACAAATCGTTCCCATCGCAGCATTTACTTCGTTCGTTGCTACCGCTTTACTTACTGCATCTAAGATTAAATTACCAGATAAAGCATTTCCACTTTCAATATACTTTTGTATTAAAACAGCATCGCCACCTGTTAGACCAGTAACGGACTGAACGCCTCTTAACCCACGCTCCACCGCTTCTTCCATAACCGTTAAATTGCGATCCATTCTTTCAAAGACCTCTTCACGGTTTAAGCCAGTAACTTCTACTTCTTGTTCAATCATAATTTCCGCTATTTTGACCTTTTTACTTTCTGCTAACTCTACTAATTCCGCTACATTTCGAAACATAGTATCCTCCCATTTTACAACATGATGTCATTCTATCTAAGCCAATATCATCTTGCTAAGCATTTATTTAAACGATAGATTACTTCCTTTTTCCAAAAAGGCATAAAAAGCAGTACGCTACTCAACCATTCTTGTCACTTTAATAATGTGCGGTAATCCTTGCAGCTCTTCAATTACTGCATCTTCAATGTTTGTGTCCATTTCAATGGCCATTAATGCAACCTGTCCTTTTTCCTTTCGAGATACTTCCATATGGCCAATGTTAATAGAATGCTTCATTAATATATTCGTCACCGTTGCAATCGCTCCAAAACGATCGTTGTGTACAACAAGGATAGCAGGATTCATGCCTGATAAATTTAACTCAAATCCATTTAATTCTGTGATTTGAATTTTACCACCACCAATTGAGATACCAACAACTTCAATTTCTTTATCACCATCAATCATTCGCACGCGCGCCGTGTTTGGATGATCAGTAATCGCTGTTTCTTCAATAAACGTCACGTCCATGCCCGCTTGTTTAGCTAATGTAAGAGACTCAGGAATTCGAGGGTCAAACGTATCAAAATCTAATACCCCTCCAATGATTGCTACATCTGTCCCATGGCCTTTATATGTTTGAGCAAAAGATCCATAAAGTGAGACGATGACTTTTTCTGGCTGTTTGCCAAACAACGTTCTTGCTACCCTACCAATACGCGCAGCACCTGCTGTATGTGAACTTGATGGACCAATCATAATTGGACCAATAATATCGAATACGGATTTATATTTCATGGTTACTCTCCCCCTGTAAAAAGGATATTAAACTTTAATGTTATCGCTATCACTTTATATGTTACTTGACGTTTTCTATTTTTGGAACCCTAGAAATTCGTTATAATAAAGTTTTAAAATTCGAAATAATAAGCTAACATTTTTCTCTTTATTCTCCGATAAAAAAGAGTTTGGGACATAACAAAATGATTGCTTCTAAGAGACGAACACTAGCTGTTCCCATCTCTTTGGTTTGTCTGAACACGTTCGTTCCATTGCGCTACGGCCACTCGCTTTCCGCGGGGAGGAACCTGAGCTTCCTCGCTGCGCTGCGGGATCTCAGTTTTCCCTCTCTTTCCCGCAGGAGTCGAGTGTCCTACGCTCCATTCCACCCTGTTTCCAACATTGTTTTCACAATCAACCAAAAAACCTGAACGATTAAAAGTGAGAAACTCTCAATCGTTCAGGTTTATCATTGGCTGAATTACTTATGTCCCAGCCCCTTTGAGTTATGCTGCTTCTTTTGTTTCTTGTTCAAGCTCTGCAACTGTTTTGATATTAAAGTTTTTAAACACGTTTGAACCAATATACCCAATAACTGCTCCACCAACTGCACATAGTGCTGCGCAAATTGTTACTTTTATTGGATCGTTAAAGCCATACATAACTGCTAAACCTGCAATAGGAGTAGCTGTTCCTGTCGCATCGTTTACCAATCCAAATAGGGAAACAATGACACCACCTACTGCTCCACCAACAAAATTTGTTACATAAATTGGAATTGGGTTAGCCGATATTATATTAGCTTGCGTTAATGGCTCTACAGCTACTGAAATTGTGGTACGACGATCTCCAAATTTCAAACGATCGAATAATACATAATTCATAAATGACGAACCGAAAACCGCTAGTGCACCAATTGCCATCGGAAGACCCGTTAAGCCAAGCATAGCTGTTAAAGCCATTGAGCTTAGAGGTGCCGTAGCAACAACCGTGATAACGCCACCGAGTATAATTCCCATTAGAATTGGATTAGCATTTGCTGTTTCCTTAATGATGGAACCAATGTTCAATAGCGTGGCATCCACCAAAGGCGAAATCCCTGTTGCGATTAAGCGTGTTAACGGTGCAATAACTAAAATTGCTCCCAATAAATCTAAACCTGCAGGCGCTTTTTTCTCTACTACTTTCATAGCAAAAGCCATGATATAGCCAGCAAAGAAGCCAGGTAACAGGCCTAATCCTGAACAGACAACCCCCATCATTAATGCGTAAACGGGAGATACGCCTAGTGCCAACGCTACTAACGCAGCAGCAGCGACGCCACCCATACCCCCAGCAGCTTCTCCTACTTCACCTAAAAATTTGATGTTTAATAAATCGCCACCCACATACAGTTGAAATGCTTCAACGAGAAACGCCGCAACGGCACCGCTTGCCAAAGCACCCATAGCTTTCATCCCATACGGTGCTTTGTTACTGAAAAGCCAAAATAAAAATAAGACCAATAAAAGCAGTGCCGTACCTTTCAAAATCTCCATTGTAAATTCCCCCTATGCTGCATTCATCTTCACTTAAGTATTCACTTTAAAGTAACGCACGATGTACGCCCCCTTTAAAAATTATCACAATATAGTAGGCTTTTCAACCGAAAGAACCATTTATACGAACAAAAGAACAAATACAAAACAAAATGTTCGTATTCTGTAAATTCCGACAGTTTAAAAATCAATAAAAAAAATGCAAGTTAGTCATAAAACTAACCTGCATTTATATTATTCAATCGCAAAGATATATGAGTATAATGGTTGCCCACCTTTATGGACTTCAACTTCAACATCGTCAAATTGACTTTCAACAAATGATACTAACTCATCCATTTCTGTATCAGTTACATCTTCACCTTGCAAAATCGTGATGATTTCTGAGTCTTCATCAACCATATGTTGTAGTAACTTTTTAGCAGCTTCAAGCTTTTCAGTATCCTTTACAACAATTTGCTTTTCAGCAATTCCCATAAAGTCACCTTTTGCAAGCTCTAAGCCGTCGATATTGGTATCACGTACAGCGTACGTAATTTGCCCCGTCTTCACATGACCAAGGGCTTCTGTCATCGCTTCTTCGTTCGTATTTAGATCTGATTGAGGATTAAACGATAGAAGCGCTGTCATTCCTTGTGGAACTGTTTTAGAAGGAACAACAGCAACGTGATCTCCTACTACAGACGCAGCTTGATTTGCAGCCATCACGATATTACCATTATTAGGAAGGATAATCACTTTTTCAGCGTGTGTTTCTTCGATTGCTTTGACAATATCTTCTGTACTTGGATTCATCGTTTGGCCACCTTCAATTACAACAGTGGCTCCGATACTTTTAAACAGCTCTGCAATGCCACTTCCCATTGAAACCGTCACAATACCGTATGGCTTTTTCTCAGCCTTTACAGGAGCAGGTGCTTCTTTCGAAACAATTTCGCTATGCTGTTCACGCATGTTTTCAATTTTCATTTTTATTAAGCTACCGTAGCGCTGGCCATAATTTAATACTTCACCCGGATGCTCAGCATGAATATGCACTTTTACGACTTCATCATCAGACACAACTAATAAAGAATCGCCCCATTCGCTTAGATCCTGGCGAAATGTCTCTTCTGAGAATGCGTGCTTTTCCATTTTGTCTGCTTCTAACCGAACCATAAATTCTGTACAGTACCCAAACTCGATGTCTTCAGTGTTCATATGGCTTTGAGCGTGCTTATGGTGTTCAGCGTTTACAAGCTCATTCATTGATGGAATTGCCAGAGGTACACCTGGAAGCTTTTCTCCCTTTAGCTCTGCTAGGAATCCTTCATAAATTAAAACTAAGCCTTGTCCACCGCTGTCTACAACGCCTACTTCTTTTAAAACAGGCAGTAATTCTGGGGTGCGATCAAGAGAGGCTTTTGATGCTTTTAGCACTTCTTCCATAAATGGAATCATTTCTGGTTGCTTTTCAGCTACTTCAACTGCTTTTTTAGCCGTATCTTTTGCAACGGTTAGAATCGTACCTTCAATTGGCTTCATAACAGCTTTATAGGCTGTTTCAACGCCCATCTCAAGCGCGTGTGCAAAGTCTACTGTCGTAATAAATTCTTTTTGTTCAATCGCTTTGCCAAAACCTCTGAAAAGCTGTGATAAGATCACGCCTGAGTTACCACGCGCCCCCATTAATAGGCCTTTTGATAAAGCTTGTCCTACTTGTCCAATATGATTTGATACATTTCTTTTTACTTCTTTAGCACCTGATGTGATCGACAGGTTCATGTTGGTACCTGTATCTCCATCTGGAACTGGAAAAACGTTTAGTGCATCTACATAGTCAGCATTGTTTGACAGATGCTGTGCTCCTTGAAGCACCATTTCCGCAAAACGCTTTCCGTTCAATGTTGTCATTGACACGAATCTTCCTCCTTAATTACACGTTCGTTACACGAACACCCTGCACGTAAATATTTACTGAGTCAACCGTTAGACCCACTGTTTGTTCTAGCGTATATTTCACTTTAGTCTGTACGTTATGAGCAATTTCTGAGATTTTCGTTCCATAACTAACAATGATATACATATCAATATGTACTTCATCATTTTCTTGCCTTACGATAATACCCCGTGTAAAGTTTTCTTTACGAAGAATGTCAGTAAGACCATCTTTAATTTGATTCTTAGAAGCCATGCCGATGATGCCATAGCAGTCAATAGCTGCCCCTCCAGCAATCGTTGCAATTACGTCTGTGGAGATATCAATTTGACCGTACTTAGTTTTCATTTCGATGGACATACTTTTTCCCCTTTCTATACATAGGCTAATAAATATTTTACTATAACCAATCTCTTTTTAAAAGAACATTCCCTAATTACCCAAATTTAACTCTCTTTATTATTGAACATACATTCAATTTATATGTCAAGGAAAATTTCTTGAAAGCTTTTGTTGAGAAGTATTGCATTATAAAGAATGCTGTGATAAATTAATATAGTATTTCTCAAAAAGCAGAATTGAGTAGTTTTTTTGTGTTAGGAGGGAAAACTATGGCACGCAAATGTGTAATCACTGGCAGAAAAGCTCGTTCAGGTAATGCACGTTCTCACGCTATGAACGCTACAAAGCGTAAATGGGGTGCTAACGTTCAAAAAGTACGTATCCTTGTGGACGGTAAACCAAAACGTGTATACGTATCAGCTAGAGCCCTTAAATCAGGTAAAGTTGAGCGCGTTTAATTTTCGATAACGAAAAAGCACCATGTATATGGTGCTTCTTTTATTATCTTGCTTTTTAATCTTTTTTAAATGAATTTAGCATGACCTTTACAATACCACCTAAAAACTTTGGAAGTTTAATCGTATAAAATTTCATACTACTCCTCCTCACCATTTCCACCATTCATCTACTTTTAATGGACTACCTTCATCCATTCTTCCATCAACATTATTAAAGTCTTTTACAAGCAATCTGCATCATTGCTTCTTATCATCATTAATATGCCTGTAGTAAATGAAAAAGTACCTCTTTGTGCAAGAAGTTCGTTACTTATACATAAAGTAGAGCCAAGTTCTACATAGTGGTTTGTTAGGGGATACTTAAAGCCTGTTAGCGTAAGGTTTTCAACACCGCCAGCATGAGGAACAAACGAGACGTATTTCGCTTGAGTTCTTACTTCAATTTCATGCGTTCCAGGAGAGAACAATTGAATGCTATTTTGCTTGTCAATTAGCTCTACCTTCACGTTTTCTTGCAGGCTTTTATACAGAAGCTGAATGGCTCCAAACGTATGATCAATTCTACCACCCGTAGCTCCAAAAACCCGAATGTACGCAGGTTTTTTAGACACAGCCCACTCAACCGCAAGCTCTAAATCCGTTGCATCTTTTTCAGAAGGATAAACATGTAAATCTTGCAGCCGATCCTGAATAGCCTTCAGCTGCTCTTCATTGATGGAGTCAAAGTCTCCAAACGCTTCATCAGGAATAATCCCCTGCTCAAGAAGAGTGAACACACCGCGATCTACACCTATCCACTTATCACATGCCTTCCACTTGTGAAGTTCCGGCACATAATTATCCGGACCTCCTGCCAAAATATGAATAATAATGATAAGCCACCCTTTCTATTTATGAATTATTTAAAAAAGTTGCCAAGGAAAAGCAGATTTCACTCCTCCTTTGACAACTTTTGTAGACTCTTTATATAGTTGAACGAATTCGATCAATTGCCGCTGCGCGGTCTTCTTGATCATAAATAGCTGAGCCAGCTACTAAAACGTTTGCTCCAGCTTCTACGCATTTTTTTGCTGTTTCTTCGTTTACTCCACCATCTACTTCCACTTCAATAGATAGCTGACGAATTTCAATAAGCTGCGAGATTTGTTCAATTTTCGGTAGTACGCTATTAATAAACTTTTGGCCTCCAAAACCTGGATTAACCGTCATTAATAAAATTAGGTCGATGTCTTCTAACACGTGCTTTACAACATCAATTGGAGTAGCTGGATTTAACGCAATTCCAACTTTCATACCATGTTCTTTAATCAATTGAATTGTACGATGTAAATGCGTACAAGCTTCTGCATGCACAGTTAAAATATCAGCACCTGCTTTTGCAAACATCGGAATATACGCATCAGGGTTACCAATCATTAAGTGAACATCTAGCGGAAGAGATGTAATTGGACGAATTGCTTCTACAATTAAAGGACCAATTGTAATGTTAGGAACAAAATGGCCATCCATTACATCCACATGAATATAATCAGCTCCACCAGCTTCTACTTCACGAATTTCTTCTCCTAATTTAGAAAAATTAGCTGATAAGATGGAAGGTGCAATTTTTGTCATGTTTAATACCTCGGCTTTCTTTGCTTGATTTCTTCAACAAACTGCAAATAATGCTCATAACGGTAAGCAGGAATTGCTTGGTTCTCCACTGCCTGCTTAACTGCACATTTTGGTTCTTTCACATGCAGACATCCTCTGAACTTACAGTCTTCACTTAAGCGAGACATTTCTGGAAAGCAGTGAGAAAGTTCTTCTACCTCTAGAGTTAGAAACTCCAAGGAGCTAAAGCCCGGTGTATCTGCTACGAGTCCTTCACCAAATGAAATAAGCTCTACATGTCTGGTTGTATGCTTTCCTCGCCCTAGAGATGTTGAAATATCATTTGTCTTCAGCTCTAACTCAGGCTTCAAAACGTTTAGTAACGAAGATTTACCAACTCCTGATTGTCCTGCAATGACCGTTATTTGATTTTCAAACAGCGGCTTAATTTCTGCAATACCACTTTCCATTACGGTTGATGTTAAAATTACCTCATATCCTATTTTACGATAATCTTCGGCATATTGCTCAATTAATTGTTTTTGTTTCTCTGACAACAAATCAACTTTTGAAATACAAATAACCGGCTGAATATCATTTGACTCTACCAAAGCTAAAAAGCGATCCAAAAGCACCGTACTAAAATCAGGCTCGATAGCTGAAAATACTAACAACGCTTGATCAACGTTTGAGATTGGCGGTCGAACTAACTCATTTTTACGTTCTTTAATTTCAAGTATATACCCTTCAAGCTCATTATCAGCTTGAAATACTACTTCATCGCCTACTAATGGAGTGACTTTCTTCTTTCGAAACACTCCTCTTCCGCGACACTGGGTTACTTGTCCATCATGAAGAACATAATAAAATCCACTTAAGGATTTAATAATTCTTCCTTCTGGCATAACCTCACTCCTATCATTCTTCTGGATATTCTACAGCTTTTTCTTCAATTACTTGACCATCTCGAACTACTTTGTACTTGGCTGGCTCGCCTTCTTTCACTAACACATCGAATGATTCAGTAACCGTTTCTGTAATTGTTAGTTCTTTAATAGGCACAGACATTGTATTATCTGCATCTTCTACGTAAATCTCTACTTTTTGCTCAGGATTTTCTCCTTCACTATTCTTTTCCTCATAGGGAATTGTTACTTGTACATTGACAGTTTGAGGAGGTACTTCTTTCTTCCCTAAGGAAACTTTAAACGTTAGCTTATCACCTTTTTTAATAACCGAACCAGCTTTCGGGGTTTGAGAAATAACCAAACCTTTTTCAACAGTATCAGAATATTCGTTTTCTACTGCAATTTCAAATTCTTCTTCTGCTACATAATCTCGAACGCTTTTTTCCGTCCATCCTGAGAAATCCTTCACTTTAATTTCCGGAGGTCCTTTGCTTATCCATAACGTAACGGCCGTGCTTTCTGGAACAACCTCTTCACCTTCTTTTGGACTTTGATCTAATATTGTTCCTTTGGGCTCCTCACTGTCGATTTCAATTGTTCGCACTTCACGATAATTCTGACTTTCAAGCAGCTTTTGAACTTCACTTACATCTCGGCCATTAAAGCGATCAAACGCTACTTTTGCTTTCCCAGTACTTCGATAGATAATAACAGCTGTACCTTCTTTTACCACATTTCCCGCTTTAGGTGATGTTTTAACCACATCTCCTTCTTGTACTTCGTCATCAGCTATATCCTTTGGATCTTTCACATTAAACCCTAATGATACAAGCTCAGTCACGGCTGACTCATAGTCTTCATTATGTAAATCAGGCACCGTAATATCCTTAGGCAATAGTAAAGAAGGAATAAAAGTCACAGCAGCGACGCTCGCTGCCGCTAACAATAAAAAAATGAGCGCAAGCGTTAAAATAACTTTACTTTTCTTTCTAGGCTTTTTCTTAGATTCTACTTCATTTTGATGTGTATTAGAAGGTTTACGAACAGCCGTCTTTTCCAATTCATGACCATACGGTTCATCTTTTATAATTGGAATTGCTTTTGTTACTTCATCATCATCTGGTACAATAAACTTTTGTTCATTGTGTCGAGTGGGATGAATAGCAGAGCGTAAATCTTCTTCAAATTCTTCTACCGTATTATAGCGATAAAAAGGGTCTTTTGTTGTTGCTTTCAATACAACGTTTTCTACGCTTTGTGGGATAGAAGGATTCCATTTCCTTGGTGAGGGTGTTTCCGTTTGTAAGTGCTTTAGTGCAATGGAAACAGCAGACTCTCCCGAGAATGGTACTCGCCCAGTTAACAATTCAAATAAAACAACGCCTAATGAATAAATATCGGACTTTTTATTCGCTAGACCTCCTCTTGCTTGTTCTGGAGATAGATAATGAACAGACCCTAATACAGAGTTTGTATGTGTAATAGTTGTTGAGCTTAAAGCCACGGCAATTCCAAAGTCCGTTACTTTTGCCGTATCATCATGGTCAATTAGAATATTTTGTGGTTTAATATCTCGGTGAATAATTCCATATTGATGAGCATGAGCAATTGCGGATGTAATTTGAGTCATAATATGTATCGCTTTCTCTAAAGATAACGGTGACTCTTGTAAAATATATTGCTTTAAGGTCATTCCAGGGACATATTCCATTACAATATAGTAGATGTCCTCTTCTTCTCCAACATCATAAATACTCACAATATTTGGATGAGCAATGCTTGTTGCAGATTGTGCCTCACGGTGGAAACGCTTAATAAAAGCATCGTCATTAGCAAAATCTAGCCGCAGAACTTTAATTGCCACGTCGCGATCTAAAATCATATCACGTGCTAAATAAACGTTGGCCATGCCACCTCCACCAATGACATGTAGAATTTTATAACGGTCGTTTAGCCGTCTCCCGATTAGCAACGTTCTCACCCACTTTCAGATGTAAAGTCCACAATTGCTAGTGTAATATTATCTTCTCCACCTAATTCATTAGCTAATGTAATTAAGTGTGTACCTGTTTCGTTTAGGGACGTTCCAGGTTGTAAAATGTCTTGGAGCTTCTCTTCGCTTATTTTATTGGAAAGTCCATCTGAACACAATAATAATAAATCTGTTGATTCAACTTCAACTGTTTTTACATCAAGATCTACTTTTTCTTCAGTACCTAATGCACGTAATAAAATATTTTTGCGAGGATGATGTTCCGCATCTTCTCGTGAAATTTGACCGTTTTTCACCAGCTCATTGACAAGGGAATGGTCTTCTGTAATTTGCCTAAAACCATCTTCACTGAATAAGTAGCCCCGGCTATCTCCAATATTACCAATTGTACAAAATTCGGATGTGCAAATAGCTAATACGATGGTTGTGCCCATTCCTTTACATTCTTCATGTTCACTTGCATGTTGATGAATAGCTTCATTTACATTCATCACTTGTTCACGTATCCAAATAGTAGCATCATTCGGTTCATTTATAACTGGGCTACTCGTCCAGACGTCTTGCAATTTTTGAACTGCCATCGCGCTGGCTACATCTCCAGCGCGATGACCTCCCATACCATCTGCTACAATTGCAAGCACCTGGCCATGAGCATTCAAAAATACCCCTCCGTTATCTTCATTGTGTTGACGTATTCTCCCTCGGTCTGTCATAAAGACAGTTTCCATACAATCACCTCGTCTCTTCTTTACGCTCCTTCGCACGCAATTGACCACAAGCTGCATCAATATCATGACCTTGCTCACGGCGAATTGTTACGTTAACACCATGTTTTTTCAACGTACTTTCAAATTCAAAAATTTGTTCACGCGGTGTACGAACGTAATCACGCTCTGGAACATAGTTCACAGGAATTAAATTCACGTGACATTTAATGTTTTTAATAAGCGCTGCTAACTCTTCAGCATGTTCTACCTGGTCATTTACTCCACCAAACAAACCATATTCAAAACTGATACGACGACCTGTTTTGTCCGTATAGTATTTAATTGCTTCCATTAAATCAGGTAGCTTGTACGCACGGTTAATAGGCATCAATTTCGAACGAATATCGTTGTTTGGTGCGTGTAGTGAAATGGCAAAATTAATTTGCATTTGCTCATCAGCAAATTTATAGATTTTAGGGATGATTCCACTTGTTGATACCGTAATATGACGCGCACCAATATTAAGACCGTTATCGTGATTAATAATTTTTAAGAAGCCCATCATTTGATCGTAGTTATCAAACGGTTCACCAATACCCATAATTACGACATGACTTACGCGTTCTCCTTGTTCATCAAGCGCTTTTTGTACTTTCACTACTTGAGCAACAATTTCACCAGCTTCTAAGTTACGCTTTAATCCACCAAGCGTAGATGCACAGAACGTACAGCCAATGCGACAGCCAACTTGTGTTGTTACACAGATTGAGTTTCCGTACTCGTGGCGCATAAGCACTGTTTCAATTGTATAACCATCGTGAAGCTCAAATAAAAATTTCATTGTTCCATCTGCAGAAGTTTGTTGAACAGCTGTTTTTAACGTAGTTAAAACAAACGCTTCATTTAACTTATCACGCAGTCCTTTTGACAAATTTGACATATCGTCAAATTCAGTTACACGCTTTACATATAGCCAGTCAAAAATCTGTTTCCCACGGAATTTTTTCTCTCCCTGAGATACTAACCATGCTTCTAACTCATGTAGTTGTAATGAGTAAATTGACGGTTTTTTATTTTCCACTTTTGTATCTTTCGTTCTTTTACTAACAGTTCCTTCCATTTTTACACCTTCTTTTGTAAACACGCAATATAAAAACCATCGCTTTCCTCGCTTGGAAGCAGTTGAATTTGTCCATGTTTAACGTTTTGTTTAAGCTTTTCTGGCATGCGTTCTGCCAAGGTAGAGTCTACCATAAATTCTGCATGATTATCGAGAAATGCATCCACTACATCTCCATTTTCATCACGATCAATCGTACATGTACTGTATACAAGCGTCCCACCCTTTTTTAAAAGTGGCGCAACAGCTGATAAAATATCAAGCTGGATTTTTGCCAATTGCTGAACGTCACGCTCGGTCTTAACATACTTTAAATCCGGCTTTCTTCGCATAACCCCGAATCCTGAGCACGGAGCATCGACTAAAATGCGATCAAACGTTTCCGCTTCAAAGCGCTCTGCCACCTTACGACTATCTTGCACCGTTGGTGAAACATTCGTAAGCTGCAAGCGCTCTGCTTGCTCAGAAATTAACTTGACTTTATGATCATGAATATCTAAAGAAATGACTTGTCCCGTATTGTTAAGCTTTTCACCGATATGAGTTGATTTCCCACCTGGTGCTGCACAGCTATCTAATATCATTTCTCCTTGTTCGACACCAAGAGCATGAGCGACAAGCATTGAACTTTCGTCCTGTACAGTAAACATCCCTTTTCTAAATGCATCTGTATATGCAGCATTTCCTTTTTGAACTTCTAAAGCTTCCTCAACAAGCTCACCGCTTTCTACAGAAATACCTTCTTCTTTAAGCTGAGCAACTACTTCAGAAACAGTGAACCTCGCTGTGTTTACGCGAAGCGTTTGCTTAGGGGACATTAGATTAGCTAAACAAATTTCACGCGTTTTGTCCAATCCATATTGTTCCACCCATCGTTTTACCAACCATAAAGGATGACTCGTTTCTACCGATAAGCGCTCAATAGGATCTTTAATCTCTTCTACGCTTGGAACTCCGTTTCGTTGCACATTACGTAAAACACCATTCACCATCGAAGCAATTCCTTTATGGCCGCGCTTCTTAGCAATTTCTACTGCTTCATGAATAACTGCGCGATCAGGTACACGATCTAAGTGCAGCATCTGATAAAGAGACAAACGAAGCAATACTTTGACCCACGGCTGAAGCTTTTTGGCTTTCGCTAAAAATGGAGCCAAACTATAGTCTAGCGTATCTCTTCTTTGAATTGTACCATATACAATCTCTGTTAAGAGACCGGCATCTTTCCCTTGAACACCGTACTTTTGAATACTTTTATTTAACAACAAGTTACTGAAAGCCTGATTTTTTTCAATCGAAAGTAAAATATCAAGCGCGATATCACGAACGTTATATTTACTCATTATGAGCTCCTAACACAGCTCCTACTTCAATGCCATTCCCGCGTAAGAACTGCGCGGCTTCCATTCTCTTTTTCCCAGATGGTTGAAGCTCTGTAATTTTAATTCCTGTACGGTTTCCTGTCGCCACGATAAATCCATCTTTTTCAAGGGATACTACCTTCCCCGGATCTCCTTCTGCAGCAACTTTTTCTCCCCACCAAACTTTCATCACTTGACCATCTAGCGTCGTATACGCCACTGGCCAAGGGTGAAGACCGCGGATGTGGTTATAAATTTCCTCACCGCTTCGCGTCCAATCAATTTTTTCTTGTTCGCGCTTTATGTTAAACGCAAATGTGGCTTCATCTTCGTTCTGCTTTATTGGCGTTAGATTACCTGATACGAGGGCTGGAATAGTTTCAGATAATAATTTAGCTCCCGCTTCGCTTAGTTTATCGTGCAGTGTTCCAACATGGTCTTTTTCTTCAATAGGCACTTCGACTTTCGTCAAAATATCACCGGCATCTAGCTTTTCGACCATATACATAATCGTTACGCCAGTTTTGGGCTTCCCTTGTAAAATAGAATAATGAATCGGTGCTCCTCCTCTAAGCTCAGGCAGCAACGATGCATGGACATTAATACAGCCATATTTCGGCGCTTCTAAAATTGGTGTTGGTAAAATTTGTCCAAACGCTGCCGTTACAATTAAGTCAGGGTTATATGCCAATACTTCACTGTACGCTTCTTCTAAACGAATTTTTTCTGGTTGCAGCACTGGAATGCCATGCTTTTGTGCCTCTACTTTCACTGGTGGTGGAGTCATAACTCTTTTTCTTCCTTTTGGACGATCAGGCTGTGTTACAACGGCCACTACTTCATATCCATCTTTAATTAAAGTCTGCAATACCGGTACGGAAAAATCCGGTGTTCCCATAAACACAACTTTCATTTTAAATTCCTACCCTTCTAGTTCTCCATCTTCATAATAACGCGATACTTTCTCAGTAAAAAGTACCCCGTGTAAATGGTCAATTTCATGCTGAATGGCACGAGCTAAAAAACCCTTTGCTTCCATTACAAATACTTTTCCACGACGATTATGTGCTCGTACTTTCACATAATCAGCGCGAGTTACGTCACCAAAAAGGCCCGGAAAACTTAAGCAGCCTTCAGGGCCAGTTTGTTGACCATGCTTTTCAAGAATGACTGGGTTAATCAATTCAATTTTTCCGTGTCGATCTCCTATATCAACCACTGCTACTTGCTGTAATACACCAACCTGTGGAGCAGCAAGTCCTACTCCATCTGCTTCAAGCATTAAATCATACATGCCATTGATTAACTTAGCTAATTTATTATCAAACACTGTGACAGGTTCACATTTTGTCTCTAATACTTCATCGGGATGGTAAACTAGCTTTAATTTAGCCAAATTACTCCCTCCTTCAACTCTTTCTATTTATATCCAAAACTGCAGTCATTTAACGTTTTAGTTGTCGATTTACATCATTGAATAAGGGTGTAAATCAATCGTAATCGTTAATTGTTCCTGCTGCATTTGATCTTGGTACTGGTTCACTACATATTTTAAAGCTGGTATCATATTCGGTTCCAGCTTGTATTTTATCATGCATTGATATCGATATCTATCTTTTATCTTAGCAATTGGAGAGGCAACAGGTCCTAAAATAACGGCTTGCGGAGAGAGCTTTTGTCTTAAATACTGCGATATTTTCCCAGTCACAGACACCACTTTTGCCACGTTTTCATGTGAGACAGTTACCAACGCCAAATAAAAGAACGGTGGATAACGATGAGCTTGTCTAAGCTTCATTTCCTCAAGATAAAAAGTATCATAGTCGTGCTGACTTGCTAACTGAATGCTGTAATGCTCAGGAGCATAGGTTTGAATAACGACTTCACCAGGCAAGTGGTGACGTCCCGCTCTTCCGCTTACTTGTGTAAGGAGCTGAAACGTTTTTTCAGCAGCTCGAAAGTCAGGAAGGTTCAACATCGTATCTGCTGATAACACCCCAACAAGCGTTACGTTTGGAAAGTCTAAACCTTTAGCAATCATTTGCGTACCTAATAAAATCTGCGCTTCTCCATTTCCAAACTTTGTTAGGAGCTTTTCATGCGCCCCTTTTCGGCTTGTTGTGTCAACATCCATTCGAATGACAGCCGCTTCAGGCAACACCTTTCCAAGCTCTTCTTCCACCTTTTGCGTCCCTGATCCAAAAAAGCGAATATGGTCGCTTTCGCACTCTGGACAAGCCGTTTGAGTTGGCTCTTCATAGCCACAGTAATGACATTTCATTCGGTTTTGGTAGCGGTGATATGTCAATGAAATTTCACAGTGCGGACACGAAGGAACATATCCACAGTCACGGCACATAACAAAAGATGAGTGCCCTCTCTTATTTAAGAACAATACAATTTGTTCTCGTCTTTCAAGGCGCTCACGTATTTTTTCAAGAAGAAGCGTAGAGAACATTGACCGGTTTCCATCGCGGAGCTCTTCACGCATATCTACAATATCTACTTTTGGAAGAGCTGATTTATTCATTCGTTCGCGTAGTGGCAGAAGTTTATAAACCCCTTTTTGAGCACGTGCAAATGACTCTAGTGTCGGGGTTGCACTTCCTAAAATTACTGGACAGTTGTGAAATTCTGCGCGTTTAATTGCCACATCGCGCGCGTGATACCTGGGATTCTCCTCTTGCTTATAGCTCGTTTCATGCTCTTCATCAATGATGATGATGCCCACATGTTGAAACGGAGCAAAAATAGCCGACCTTGCCCCTACGACTACGGATACCTCTTTGCGCTGAATTTTACGCCACTCATCGTATTTCTCACCGGCCGACAAACCGCTATGCATCACGGCTACCTTCGAACCGAATCGCTCTTTAAATCTTTTGACCATTTGAGGCGTTAGTGATATTTCTGGAACAAGCATAATTGCTTCTTTCCCCTGTTTCAACACTTGATCAATTGACTGTAAATACACTTCCGTTTTACCGCTTCCAGTTACACCATACATGAGAAAAACATCGTGTTCATGGTTCTCAATATCGCACAGGATTGGCTTGATAGCAGCCGATTGCTCATCTGTTAACGGAAAAGGTTTTGAAGGAATAAAATCACGATTGGCATACGGGTCTCGATAAATCTCCATATCAACCTCGTGAAGCAATCCTTTTGAAACTAATCCTTTAATAGGTGCACTCGTTACGTTAAGCACAGTCATAATGTCTCTTTGTGCTACTACTTCTTCTTGCACAAGCATAAATTCAAGCACTTGCTTTTGCTTTTCAGCTTGTTTAGGCAACTCTTGGAGCAGCTGTTTGACATGTTCAGGCGGCTGAGCTAAACGAAGAGCTTTCACGGTCTTTTTATTCCCTTTACTTTTGACTAAATATACAACTTCTAAGAGTCCTTTTTGAATATCGCGATAAAAGCTATTTACAGACTCTGATTTCTCAATGTCGCTCCACATCACTTCGGAAGTATGTTGAAAGTACGGCTGAACCTTTGAGTGAAGCTGTGAACTTTCTACTCCTGGTTGAAGCAATATCTTTTTGTCATATTTTGCTTTCATCGCAGCAGGGAGCATTACTTGAAAAGCAGATATTTTAAAGCAAAGCGTTTTTTCAGTGAGCCAATGACCTAGCTCTAATAATTCAGGCGTTAACACTGGTGTTAAATCAAGCAGCTCAGCGATTGGCTTCGTTCGCTTTACATCTGTTTCTAATTTAACGTCTACAACAAACCCCTGCACCTTGCGCGGGCCAAACGGAACGATTACCCGCATTCCTGGGACAAGAATCTCTCTCCACTGTTGAGGAATCGAGTAATCGAATGCTCGGTCTGTCTGCTTCGCTGCTACGTCAACAATTACGCTAGCAAAATTCATTGTCGAACACTCTCTAGCAGCTGCTTCACTTCTTCTAATAAAACTTTAGCGACAGATGATTTAGACATAAGAGGAAGCTGCCTTTGCTCACCGTTTCGCTTATAAAATTTTACGATATTCGTATCTGTTCCAAAACCTGCACCTTCACTTGTTACGTTGTTAGCGACAATCATATCTAGATTTTTGCTTTCGAGCTTCTTTTGAGCATATAAGTCTACCTGTTCTGTTTCTGCTGCAAATCCAACGAGCACCTGGTTGTAATCTTTATAATCTCCGAGCGTTTTTAAAATGTCAGTAGTGCGCTCCAACTCTAGTACTGCCTCTCCCGGCTGCTTCTTCATCTTTTGCTGATGAACATGCTTTGGACGATAGTCAGCAACTGCCGCGGATTTAATGACAACATCCATATCCGTATAATGCTTCATCACCGCTTCAAACATCTGCTGTGCACTCTCGACTTGAACTGTTTTGACGTTAACGGGTGGCGTCAGCTGTGTTGGCCCAGATATAAGCGTTACGTTGGCTCCTTGCTTCGCTGCTTCTTCTGCGATAGCATAGCCCATTTTCCCAGTCGAACGATTAGTAAAGAAACGTACAGGATCCACTCGTTCAACCGTTGGCCCTGCTGTAACTAAAACATTCGTACCTTTTAGCGCTTGAGGTGGCTTTTGGTCATAAAAATAAGACTGTAGAAGACTAACAATTGTTTCAGGTTCTTCTAACCTTCCTTTCCCAACATAACCACATGCTAAATAACCCTCTCCAGGCTCCACAAACTGATAGCCAAATGAAGCTAATGTTTGCATGTTCTTTTTTACAGCTGGATGATCGTACATATGAACATTCATTGCTGGAGCAATCCAAACTGGAGCTGTGGCAGCAAGAAGAGTAGTTAAAATCATATCATCAGCAATTCCATTTGCTAATTTCCCTATCATATTAGCAGTAGCAGGTGCGACAAGAATTAAATCTGGCCAATCTGCTAAGTCAATATGTGCAATAACAGCCGGATCTTTTTCATCAAATGTATCTGTGTATACAGGATTTCTTGAAAGTGCTTGAAATGTTAACGGCGTAACAAACTCACGAGCAGAATCTGTCATAATGACTTTCACTTCGGCTCCTGCTTGTACTAACTTACTGGTTAAAGCCGATGCCTTATAAACAGCAATTCCACCACTAACACATAATAAAATTCGTTTTCCTTTCAACATCGTTACCCATACTCCCATCTTTTTATCTACTGAACAACCTTTACAATGTCCATATTATAACATGTTCAAGAATAGAAGTTGATTTTGACAAACCCTCTTTCTAACAGAAAAAAATAACAACCTACTGCGAATAGGTTGTTATTTTAACAATTATCTTTCTTCATTCTCATCTTTTGAAGGTACGTGCGTATACGTAAGTTGTTCTGAGTTGATTTCTTCTAATGCACAACCTACTAATTTATGAGATACAGGTCTTTGGATTGTTGTATCATTATGCATTTGAAGTTGACGTGCGCGCTTTGCAGCTACTGTTACTAGCGTATATTTAGAATCTAAACGTTGCATTAATGAATCAATTGACGGATAAAGCATTTATTCTACCTCCAACATTCTTTTATAGCGTGCAGATACACGGTCGCGGCGGCAATGCTCTGCCGTGACAATTGCTTGAATACGTGCACATGCATTTTCTACCTTGTCATTTTCTACTACATAATCGTATGCATCCATAAGCTCAATTTCTTCTTTTGCTACACGCATACGGTTGTTAATTAAATCTTCTGTTTCTGTACCGCGGTTTACAATACGACTCTTCAACTCTGATAAGCTTGGTGGTGCTAAGAAAATAAACAATCCTTCTGGAAATGCTTCTTTCACTTGAAGAGCACCTTGAACCTCAATTTCTAAAAAGACATCTTTCCCTGAAGCTAACGTTTCTTCAACGTAGTCAATTGGTGTACCGTAGTAGTTCCCTACGTACTCTGCCCACTCTAGAAGCTTTTTATTTTCAATCATGTGCTCAAATTCTTCGCGCTCTTTAAAGAAATAATCCACACCATCAACTTCGCCTTCACGTGGACGACGCGTTGTTGCTGAAATAGAGTACTGAAGTTTAATATCTTCTTGTTCAAATAATGCTTTTCTTACCGTTCCTTTTCCAACACCTGACGGTCCGGAAAGAACGATTAATAAACCTCTTTCAATCATTGGTTTATACGCCCTACCCTTCTACTAATTCTTCTTTATTCACAAGCCTTTGTGCTACAGTTTCCGGTTGAACAGGAGCTAAAATAATATGATTACTGTCCATTACAATCACAGCTCGGGTTTTTCTTCCCTGCGTGGCATCAATTAAACTTCCGCGATCCTTCGCTTCTTGCACAATTCTTTTAATTGGTGCTGATTCCGGCTGAACGACAGAAATGATGCGATTAGAAGAAATAAAATTTCCAAATCCAACATTAATTAATTTACCGCTCATACAAAGCCCCCTACTGTATCCATATTGTGTCCGTCTATTCTGAAGGCTACTAGTAACTATTCAATATTTTGAACTTGTTCTTTCAAACGCTCTAGCTGCGTTTTCATATCGATGACACATTGAGCAATCTTACCATTATTCGCTTTCGCTCCAATTGTGTTCATTTCTCGATTTAACTCTTGCACAAGAAAATCAAGCTTTCTCCCGATAACATCGGTTGTATCAATTGTTTGAAAGAACTGAGTAAGATGACTGTGAATACGGGTTAATTCTTCATTAACGTCTGCTTTTTCAGCGAAAATAGCCACTTCTGCTAGCACTCGCTGTTCATCGATTGTACCTTCAAGATAGTCGGTTAATCTTTTTCTCAAGCGATCCTCATATTGCTCACTAACAGTCGGTGCAAGCGATTCTACTTCGTCGCGAAGCTGCTGGATGTTGGTGAGGTGCTGAACTAAATCTTGATATAATTCTTGCCCCTCTTTTTCACGCATCGTTAGCAGCTGACCTACTGCTTGTTCAACCGCTGTAAAAACCAGCTGGTGAATTGATGTTTGGTCTACTTCTTCTTCAGAAGTCGTCATTACGTCAGGCATATGCAGAATATCTTGAATTTCAACAGACTTGGAAAGCTGGTGACGCTCGCTAATTTCTTGGAAAGCTTTCATATACTCACCTAGCAACTCCCAATCCGTTTGTAACGTCTTTTTAGCTAATCCTTCACCTGAAATCGTAACAAATACTTCTACTCTACCACGTTTTATGTATGTTTGAATGATTTTTTTTATTTTATCTTCAATTTCCATTAATTGCCTTGGCATTCGCACAGTAATTTCACAAAAGCGATGATTTACCGATTTCATTTCTACCGTTACCGCTTGAACCTCATTATCTGCTCGTCCTCGGCCAAAACCTGTCATACTTCTTATCATTATCATCACATCCACTATGTACATCTTACAAAAAAAAAGAAATAAAAGAAAGTGTTACTCAAAAAAAGAGTAAAAGCAATGTACCTCACTCATTAAAAGCTGGTGAAAGCAAACCGTATGCTTCCACCAGTGCTTATTACTATATCATTAATTACGATTTTTTTCTTGTTAAAAGTGATCCCGCTAATAAAAATGTTGGAACACTTGCTAAACCTAAAATAATTAACCATTCCCTTGGCGCAATAGCCATCGTATGGAAGATTGGTTGTAAAGGTGGATAATAAATAACAACTAGCATTAGCAAAATTGATGAAATAACCGCACCAACTAAGTAAAGATTTTCAAAAGGATTCCGGTCGAAAATGGACTTCTCACTTCGACAGTCAAACACATGAATTAGCTGGGCCATGACAAGCGTAGCAAATGCTATCGTTTGAGCGTACTGTAAGTTATCAGGGTTGTTATCATAGACAATAATAAACGCAGCAAGGGTCGCTATTCCAATTAAAAACCCTCTACTTACTACCTTCCAACCAAGTCCGCGTGCAAACACCCCTTCTTTTGGATGCCTTGGTCTACGCTTCATTACATCGTCTTCAGGTTGATCTAACCCCAATGCCATCGCCGGAAGGCCATCCGTCACTAAGTTGACCCATAATATTTGAATGGGTACTAATGGAAGCGGCAGAGCTAGAATCATGGCAAACAACATTACAAGTATTTCTCCTACGTTAGAAGCAAGTAGGTATCGGATGAATTTTCGAATATTTTCATAAATGTTTCGCCCTTCTTTAATCGCTGATTTAATCGTTGCAAAGTTATCATCTAGTAGCACCAGCGCTGAGGCTTCTTTAGCAACGTCCGTTCCTGTAATTCCCATTGCTATGCCAATGTCGGCTGCTTTAATTGCAGGTGCGTCGTTTACACCGTCACCTGTCATAGCCACAACGTGGTCTTTTGCTTGTAACGCTTTAACAATCTTTAATTTATGCTCAGGCGATACGCGTGCATAAACATATACATCATTTACTACGTCTTCAAGCTCCGACTGTGACATTGTATTTAACGTATGGCCTTCTAGTACTCGTCCTCCCTTTGGTAAAATCCCAAGCTGCTTGGCAATCGCTTCAGCGGTTATCACATGATCTCCTGTAATCATAACCGTTTTAATGCCAGCATCTCGGCATTCTTTTACAGCCTGCTTTACTTCAGGTCGTGGAGGGTCAATCATCCCTTGAAGTCCTAAAAACACAAGCTCTTTTTCAGCTGCTTGTTCAGTAGTAATGGTTTCGTACGATTCAAGCGGGCGATAAGCAACCGCAATCGTTCGAAGTGCCTGGCTCGCTAGAGAATGGATGGCGTTTTGCACTTCTTCACGACCGCTAGGAGACAGCTGTTGATGACGATTTTCCCATACAATTGACTTGCTATTTGTTAGTAGAACATCTGGTGCACCCTTTGTCACCACATAGCGCTTGTTATCCTTGCCTTCTATCACCACACTCATCATCTTCCTAGTAGAATCAAAGGGAAACTCTTCAATAACTTTAAAATCTCCTTTTACATTTTGACGGGTAAAGTTCGCTTTCATTGCGGCTACAACTAAAGCGGCTTCTGTAGGATCACCATCGACTACATAATCTTTGTCTTTTTTCGTAACCGTTGTTTGATTACATAATAGGCCGAACAGCAACAGCTGCTGCAGCGGTTTTTCTCGACTAACATTAACTTCTTTCCCCTCAGCAGAAAACGTACCGCTTGGGTCATAGCCTGTTCCAGATAAATTCCACGTTTTCCCACCTGACCACAAGTGAGTAACGGTCATCTTGTTTTGAGTAAGCGTTCCCGTTTTATCTGAGCAAATAACAGATGCACAGCCCAGTGTTTCAACAGCTGGAAGCTTCCGAACAATGGATTTTTGTTTAATCATTCGCTGAACGCCCAATGATAAAGCAACGGTTACAATTGCTGGCAATCCTTCTGGAATTGCAGCAACGGCTAGTGATACGCCGGCTAAGAACATCGTATATAAATCATGCCCTTGCAAGACACCAATTCCCACTACAAGAACAGTTAATAAAAGCGCAACAATAATGAGAATTTTCCCAAGCTGCTCAAGTTTTCGTTGCAGTGGGGTAATGACTGCTTCTGCATTTTGTAATAAGTCGGCGATTTGTCCCATGGCAGTCTTCATACCTGTCCCTACTACAACTCCAACACCGCTTCCACGCGTCACAAGCGTCCCCATAAATGCCATGTTCTCTTGATCTCCAAGTGGAATTTCATTTCCTTCTAATACGCGCGTATACTTTGGAACAGGGACAGATTCACCTGTCAGCGCTGATTCTTCAATTTCTAAACTTTTAGCATCAATAAGACGAATATCAGCACCAATCCGATCACCACTTCCAAACTTGACAATGTCTCCCACTACCAGTTCTCTAGAAAAAGTCTTTGACCACTTACCGTCTCGTAAAGCAAGTACCTGCGGCGCCGATAATTCCTTCAGTGCATTAAGTGACTTTTCAGCACGACGTTCTTGAAAGAACCCAAGAAACCCATTAATCACGACAATCGCAATAATGGCAATAGCATCAATATACTCTCCTAATAAGCCCGATATTAGCGTAGCTGCTAATAAAACCAAAACCATAAAATCTTTAAACTGTTCCAAGAATACGAGCAGCGCAGACTGCTTTTCACCTTCAGCAAGCTCATTGAAACCTTCTTGCTTTTGCCTCAATGCGACTTCTTTTGCAGTTAATCCATTTTCTTTATCTGTTTTTGTCACTTCTAATGTTGCTCGCTCACTCAGCTCATACCATTTCATCGCATTCCTTCACACCCTTTTGTTTGTAAATGAGTCACATAGATTGTTACAATGTTATATCGTATGCTTATTCAGACTCGTCCTAAAAAATGCTATACTTTTACGAAGGACTATTTTTGAAACATTAAAGGATGTGAACAACATGTCATTTGACGGAATCTTTACATACGGAATCTTACAAGAATTAGATAACGCATTAACATCCGGTCGAATCGCAAAAGTCTATCAACCATTTCCAAATGAACTAATTTTACAAGTTCGAGCGAAGGGGGAAAATCGGAAGCTATTTATTTCAACTCACCCCAATTACGCACGCGTTCACTTTACAAATGAAACATATGAAAACCCGGCTGAACCGCCAATGTTTTGCATGCTTCTTCGTAAACATCTAGAAGGAAATATTATTGAACGAATCTACCAGCTAGGGCTCGATCGTATTCTCGTTATTGAAACAAAAGGTCGCAACGAGATTGGAGATGTAACATCTAAGCAGCTTATTATTGAAATTATGGGTCGCCACAGCAACATCATGCTTGTGGATAAAGAAACAAATGTCATTATCGATAGCATCAAGCACATTCCAATGGCGTTAAATCGTCACCGTACGCTACTGCCTGGTGCAACTTATGTACTGCCACCAAATCAAGAAAAGCTAGATCCTTTTGAAGCGGATGAAGAAATGGTTTTAAGAAGTTTAGACTTCAACAGTGGAAAGATTGGCAATCAGCTCGTTCAAGCTTTCGCTGGGCTCTCACCGTTGCTTGCCAATGAAATTGTCTATCGCGCTGGTCTGGCCAATCAAACTACGTTACCCAAAGCGTTTATCAATACAATGAGTGCCATTCAAAACGGCAACATGCAGCCAACCCTCACTTCGGTGCAAGGAAAAGATTACTTTCACCTTCTGTCTCTTAGCCACTTACAAGGTGAAGAAAAGACGTTCCCAACCATTAGTGAACTTTTAGACCGCTTCTATTATGGAAAAGCAGAGCGCGATCGCGTTAAGCAACAAGCACATGATTTACTTCAATTCATGACAACTGAAAAAAAGAAAAATGAAAAGAAAATTAATAAGTTGCAAAGAACGCTACAGCAGGCTGAAAAAGCCGGTGAATACCAACTTGCAGGAGAGCTTTTAACGTCGCATTTACATCTCGTTAAAAAAGGAGATACAACCGTTGATGTCATAAACTACTATGATGAAAAGGGTGGGACGCTAACAATTGAGCTTGATCCTCAAAAAACGCCTGCTCAAAATGCGCAGAGCTACTTTACTAAATATCAAAAAGCAAAGAATTCAGTAGCAATTGTTCATGAACAAATTGAAAAAGCCCAACAAGAAATTGTCTACTTTGAATCTTTACTGCAGCAAATGGAGACAGCTTCTCACAAAGATATTGCTGAAATTCGCGAGGAGCTTGTAGAAGAAGGCTATCTACGCAATCGCCAGCAAAAGAAAAATAAAAAGCAAAAGAATTCAACTCCAACGCTTGAGCAATATAAAGCAAGTGACGGTACCGTTATCTTGGTCGGCAAAAACAACAAACAAAACGAATACTTAACGAATAAGCTGGCAGCCAGAGACCATCTTTGGTTTCATACAAAAGATACACCTGGGTCCCACGTCGTTATTCGTGACGCTGAGCCAACAGAAGAAACCATTCTTGAAGCTGCTCACCTTGCAGCTTACTTCAGCAAGGCGAAAAATTCCAGCTCCGTACCAGTTGACTTTACAAAGATTCGCCATGTAAAGAAACCGAATGGTGCTAAACCTGGTTTTGTTACTTACGACAATCAGCAAACGGTTTACGTAACGCCAAATGAAGAGCTTGTATTAAAATTAAGAGATTAATTTCAGCATAAAAAAGCGTGTCCGTCATATCATGGACACGCTTTTTCATTTAGGTTAAACCGTTTCTTCAGCTGTCATCCAAGCTGGATCTGAAGGGTTTTCTCTCCATTTAAAGAGCTTTTTCATTGCAGCTTCCTGGATGTATCCTGCTTCACTTGCCGCTTCTACAAGCGTTGAATAATCCGTTAATGAGTAAACCTGCAAACCTTCTTCTTTAAATAACTGACGCGCTTTTTCCAGTTCGTATGTAAAGATAGATACGACACCCAGTACGTTGCAGCCTTGTTCTTTTAACGCATTCACTGCTGTCAGAACACTGCCCCCAGTTGAGATTAAGTCTTCAATTACAACGACCTTTTGACCTTCTTTTACTTTTCCTTCAATTTGGTTACCACGACCATGTCCCTTCGCTTTACTGCGAACATAGCACATCGGTAACTCAAGCGCTTCGCTCACCCACGCTGCATGTGGAATTCCAGCCGTTGCTGTTCCTGCAATTACTTCTGCATTTGCAAAATATGTTTTAATCAAACTTTGCAAACCTTTAGCAATCTCTTTTCGAACACCTGGATAAGATAGCGTTAGGCGATTATCACAATAGATGGGAGATTTAATTCCAGAAGCCCATGTAAATGGGTGATCTGGTTGAAGGCTAACTGCCTGGATATCAATTAGTTGTTTGGCGATTTCTTTTCGTAAGTTTGTCATTGTGATACATGCTCCCCTTTCCATTGCTTTAACATTTGGTAATAAGCTTCTACTGGATTGCTTGCGTTTGTCACAGAGCGTCCTACTACAATAGCACTTGCTCCGTATTCTCTCGCAAGCTCAGGTGTTGCTACTCGTACTTGATCATCATTTGAATCAAGCGCCATTCGAATTCCAGGCGTTACGGTTAAAAACGATTTACCTACAGCCTTACGTATGCTTGGCACTTCATGAGTTGAGCATACCACACCATCTAATTTGCTTTGATGAGCAAGAGAAGCATAATGTGTTACAACTTCTTGCATTGAATGTGTAATAAGCTGCTGCTCTTTCAACATTGTATCAGATGTGCTTGTGAGCTGAGTCACTGCGATGCATAGCGGGCGCTGTTTACCAGCAGAAGTACCTGCTTCCAGCCCTTCAAGAGCCGATTGCATCATGTGTGTACCTCCGGCCGCATGAACGTTCACTAAATCAACGTCTAGAGAAGCCAATGATTTCATTCCATTTTTCACTGTATTCGGAATATCATGAAGCTTCAAGTCTAGAAAAATTTCATGTCCCTGCTCTTTTAAATAAGAAACGATTGCTAACCCTTCTTTATAGAAAAGCTCCATTCCTACTTTCACATAAAGAGACTCTCCTTGAAACGGTGCTAAAAAATTTTTCACATCATGAAGTGATGAAAAATCAAGAGCAATGATAAACGGCTTTTTCATGTTTTTTCCAGCTCCTTCCTACACATTCAGATACATGCTCATACCCTAAAGAATTAATTAATTTTGGCAGCTCATCGATGATAGTTGGACAGACGTAAGGATCTACAAAGTTTGCTGTTCCTACTGCAACTGCGCTCGCACCTGCGTATAAAAATTCCAACGCATCTTCAGCCGTCGTCACTCCACCCATTCCAATGATTGGAATATTTACTTTTTGGCTCACTTCATGCACCATACGAATAGCTACTGGCTTAATTGCCGGACCTGATAATCCGCCAGTTCCGTTTGCTAACACCGGCTGTGCCGTTTTTAAATCAAGACGCATTCCCAAAAGCGTATTAATCATCGTTAATCCATCTGCTCCCGCTGATTCTACTGCTGTAGCCATCCCTACAATATTTGACACGTTCGGAGATAACTTAACGTATACAGGCACTTCCGATACCTCTTTTACCGCTTTTGTTAAGCGAGCAGCAATCACTGGATCAACGCCAAAAGCGATGCCACCTTCTTTTACGTTTGGACATGAAATATTTAACTCTAATGCTTTTACATTTGAAGCAGTTGAAATCTTCTTTGCCACTTCTACGTACTCTTCAACAGATGCACCTGCAACGTTTGCAATAATGGGTACATCGTATTTTTGAAGCCATACTAACTCTTCTGACATAACTTTTTCTAACCCTGGGTTTTGTAATCCAATTGCATTTAGCATCCCTGCTTGGGTTTCTGCCACGCGCGGTGTTGGATTTCCAAACCTTATTTTCGCAGTTGTAGCTTTAATCATGATAGCTCCAAGCGTATCCAATGAATAAAACTGTGCATACTCTCTTCCAAACCCAAAGCATCCCGAAGCTGGCATGATGGGATTTTTTAAATTTAATCCTGGTAATTTCGTTTGAAGCATGTTCATAAAAGCACCTCCCCTGCTTGGAAAACGGGTCCATCACTACAAATTTTCTTATATGCATTAGACTCTTCAGCTTGACGACATACACATGCAAAACAAGCTCCAATTCCACAGCCCATTCTTTCCTCTAATGAAATATAAAGGGGCTTATCGCTATAGTTTGCTTCTAAAGCGCGTAGCATGGGCGTTGGGCCACAAGAAAACATCGTGTCGTACGGCAGTTGAAGTCGATCAATTACGTCCGTTACAAACCCTTTTGTACCCAAAGTTCCGTCCACCGTTGCAATATGCGTGTCTCCTAGTTCGTTAAATTCTTCTTCATAAAACACATCCGCAGCTGACTGAAATCCAAGTACATGAACAACCTTGATTCCTTTTGCCATTAAGCGTTTGGACAGCTCGTATAGAGGAGGAACTCCAATCCCTCCACCTACCAATACAGCTGCTTTCCCACTTTCTAGCACATCTGTCGGAAACCCGTGACCTAAAGGTCCTAACACATCTACTGCTTCGCCTGACTGCTTGCTAGCAAGTAGCTTTGTTCCTGCACCTTCCGCACGATAAATCATCTTAAACTCATTTGCATGTTGGTTAATTTCAGCGATGCTAATCGGCCTTCTTAGAAGGGGTAAATACTGATTCTCAACGCGAATGTGAACGAACTGACCAGGCTCATTCATGAAACGAACAAGCTCGCCTTTCAGTGTTAATTCGTAAACGTTATGAGTTAAAGGACGCTGCTTGACGACTTGCATCATTTCATGTTTTTTCATACAGTTGTCACCTCACGAGCTGGGCGCGCTTCTTTCATCGGTACGGTGTGGAAGCTAATTGTTTCAAGTACGCGTAGAATTGCTTCTGCTGTATCTAGTGACGTTAAGCAAGGTACGCCATTTTCAACTGCTTCACGACGAATTTTAAATCCATCACGAGCCGGTTGCTTACCTTTTGTTAATGTGTTAACCACAAGCTGCGCTTCACCTGTGCGAATGACATCAAGTAGGTTATGATCTTGGTCGTGAATTTTGTTTACCACTTTCACGCGAATGTTTTCTTTTTCGAATACTTCTGCTGTTCCTTCTGTTGCAATAACTTGATAACCGATATTGGCAAAGCGTTTTGCAAGCTCTGTTGCTTCTTCTTTGTCTTTATCTGATACCGTCATCAGTACTGAGCCGTATGGTTTGATTGACATTCCCGACGCAATTAAGCCTTTGTAAAGAGCTTTTTCATACGTAGAATCTTGTCCCATTACTTCACCCGTTGACTTCATTTCTGGTCCAAGCGTAATATCAACACGGCGTAGCTTCGCAAATGAGAACACCGGTACTTTTACATACACGCCTTCTTCTTCTGGATGTAGACCAGACTCGTAGCCGAGATCTTTTAGGCTTGTTCCTAAAATCACTTTTGTCGCAACATTAGCCATTGGAATGCGCGTAATTTTACTTAAGAACGGTACCGTACGACTTGAGCGTGGGTTTACTTCTAGTACATAAACCTCCCCTTTTGATAGAACAAACTGAATGTTCAGCAGTCCGATAATATTTAAGCCTTTCGCAATTCTTGTTGTATAGTCGATAATCGTGTTTTTTACTTCCTCTGATAATGTTTGAGGAGGGTAGACTGCAATTGAATCACCTGAGTGGACACCTGCGCGCTCTACGTGCTCCATAATTCCTGGAATAACCACTGTTTCACCATCAGAGATTGCATCTACTTCAATCTCTTTACCCGTTAAGTAACGGTCGATTAAAACAGGATGGTCTGCGTGTACTTTTACTGCATTTTTCATGTAATGCAGCAGCTCTTCTTCTTTGTATACAATTTCCATTGCACGTCCACCTAGTACATAAGAAGGACGAACAAGAACTGGATAGCCGATTTCACTTGCAACAACGACTGCTTCTTCAACTGAAGTTACAGTTTTACCTAAGGGTTGCGGTACATCTAATCGAGCAAGCGTTGCTTCAAACTTTTTACGATCTTCGGCTGCATCTAAGCTTTCTAGAGATGTTCCTAAGATTTTTACACCTCTTGCTGCAAGCTCTTCTGCTAGATTGATAGCTGTTTGTCCACCGAACTGAACAACCACACCTTCTGGCTTTTCTAAGTCGATAATATGCATTACATCTTCTACCGTAAGCGGCTCAAAATATAATTTATCTGAGATACTGAAGTCAGTCGAAACGGTTTCTGGATTGTTGTTAACAATGATTGCTTCGTAACCAGCCTCTTTAATTGCCCATACGGAATGCACCGTCGCATAGTCGAATTCAATTCCTTGACCGATACGAATCGGACCAGATCCTAACACCATCACACTCTTGCGCTCCGTTACGGTTGACTCGTTTTCCTCTTCAAATGTCCCATAGAAGTAAGGTGTGCTTGATTCAAACTCTGCTGCGCATGTATCAACTGTTTTATAAACTGGTGTTACGCCATTTTGCTTGCGGAAATCATATACTTCACGCTCTGATTGATTCCACAGCTTCGCAATGGTATCATCTGCAAATCCCATTTCTTTTGCTTTCTGTAACACTTCAATATTATGAATCTCTTCTTTTAACACAGCTTCAAATGCAATTATTCGTTCAAGCTTCACTAAGAAGAATAAGTCAATCTTACTCCAATCGTGGATCTGCTCGATCGTTACGCCGCGACGAATCGCTTCAGCGATGTAGAATAAACGCTCATCGCCTGCTTTACGAATTCGCTTTTCAATGATTTCATCGCTAAACTCATGCGCGTCTTTAAGCTCTAAGTGATGAACATTTGCTTCTAGCGAACGAACAGCCTTTAGAAGTGACTCTTCAAACGTACGACCAATTGCCATTACTTCGCCTGTTGCTTTCATTTGTGTTCCAAGCTTACGGTTAGCTGATTCAAATTTATCAAACGGCCAGCGTGGAATTTTTGATACGATGTAATCAAGCGCTGGTTCAAAGCATGCATACGTTTTTCCTGTAACAGGATTCATCATTTCATCCAGAGTTAATCCAACAGCAATTTTAGCTGCTAGCTTTGCAATTGGATATCCTGTCGCTTTCGATGCAAGTGCTGAAGAACGGCTTACGCGCGGATTTACTTCAATGACATAGTATTGAAAGCTTTCTGGGTCAAGCGCTAGCTGAACGTTACATCCACCTTCAATCTTTAATGCTCGAATAATCGTTAGTGAAGCATTTCGTAATAGCTGATATTCACGATCGCTTAACGTTTGACTTGGTGCTACAACGATAGAATCACCCGTGTGAATCCCTACTGGGTCAAAGTTTTCCATGTTACATACAACAATTGCATTATCGTTTGCATCACGCATTACTTCATATTCAATTTCCTTAAATCCAGCAATACTTTTTTCTAATAGACATTGCGTTACCGGACTGTTTTTCAAACCGCTTGTGACAATTTCAATGAGTTCTTGTTCATTATGACAAATACCGCCGCCTGTTCCGCCTAACGTGTATGCTGGACGAACAATAACTGGATAATCTACTTGTTCAACGAATGAATATGCTTCGTCAAGCGTATGGATAATTTCACTTGCTGGAACCGGCTGGTTTAGGTCGTTCATTAGAGAGCGGAACTGCTCACGATCTTCTGCTTGTTCAATAGCTGATAACTTTGTACCAAGAATTTCAACGTTAAATTCTTCTAAAATACCTGTGTTGTGAAGCTCAACAGCTAAGTTTAGTCCCGTTTGTCCTCCAAGTGTTGGGAGTAACGCATCTGGGCGCTCTTTACGAATAATTGAACTTACAAACTCAACCGTTAGAGGTTCGATATATACTTTATCTGCCATCTCGGAATCCGTCATAATCGTTGCAGGGTTGGAGTTTACAAGAATAACTTTGTACCCTTCTTCTTTTAATGCAATACATGCTTGTGCACCAGCATAATCAAATTCTGCTGCTTGACCAATGACGATTGGACCTGATCCGATTACTAAAATAGTTTGAATATCTTGACGTTTTGGCATTAGCAATTACCTACTTTCTGATTGTTTTTCATAAGTTCCATAAATTCATTAAATAATCCGTTTGCGTCCTCTGGTCCAGGTGATGCTTCTGGATGATATTGTACGGTGAACGCTGGATACTTCGTATGTTTAACTCCTTCAACTGTTCCATCATTTAACGCGATATGCGTAACTTCTAAATCCGTGTTTTCTAGTGATGCTTCACGCACCGTATAGCCATGGTTTTGAGAAGTAAGAGCAACTTTGTTTGTTCGTAAATCTTTTACAGGATGATTAGAACCTCTATGACCAAACTTCATTTTCTCTGTATCTGCCCCGCAGGCTAATGAAAATAATTGATGTCCTAAACAAATTCCGAACAAAGGTACTTTTCCTAAAATTCCGTTAATCATATCGATAGCTTCCGGCACATCTTTTGGATCTCCAGGTCCATTGCTCAGCATAATCCCATCTGGGTTCAAGCGAAGAACCTCTTCTGCAGTCACGTTGTAAGGAACTACGATGACGTCACACTGGCGAGCCGTTAATTCTCTAAGAATCCCGTGCTTCATTCCATAGTCAACTAGTACTACTTTTTGACCGCGTCCTGGGCTTGGATATGCATTTGTTGTTGATACTTTTTTAACTGAATCTGTTGGCAAGCTGTAGTTTTTAAGACCTGTAACTACCTCTTCTACGTTCACGTCCATCCCGCATACTCGACCGCGAAGCGCACCGTGCTGGCGAATTTTACGCGTTAGTTTACGCGTATCAATTCCAGCTAAACCAGGAATGTCTTTTTGTTTCAAAAACTCATCAACTGAAAGTTCACTTCTGAAATTTGATGGGACTTCGCAAACTTCTTTCACAATTAAACCATGCACAGCTGGTTCAATCGATTCAAAATCATCGCGATTAATTCCGTAGTTTCCAATCATAGGATATGTTAAAGTGACGATTTGTGCGCAGTAAGAGGGATCTGATAAAATTTCTTGATATCCCGTCATGCCTGTATTAAAGACAACTTCTCCCGTCATCTCTCTTTCGCTGCCAAATCCTTCTCCAATAAATACTGTTCCATCTTCTAAAATTAGTTGACGTTGCATACTTTAACATCCTCCCATACTTGTTTACCTTCTACTAATGTCATGATTGGCCAGCCCTTGCAAGACCAGTTTGCAAATGGTGTATTTTTACCTTTTGATACAAATTCTGCTGGATTAATCTTTCTTTCTGTTTCTAAATCAATGAGCGTCAAATCTGCTGGTTTTCCAACTTCAAGCGTTCCGTATGGAAGCTTAAACGTTTCTGCCGGCTTATTCGTTAAGTACGAAATGAGCTGCTCTAATGTAATGACTCCTTTTAAAACTAAGTTTGTATAAAGAAGTGGAAACGCGGTTTCAAGCCCAACAATTCCAAACGGAGCAAGCTCCATCCCTTCCGCTTTTTCTTCAGCCGTATGCGGCGCATGGTCTGTTGCAATGAAATCAAGCGTTCCGTCTAATAACGCTTCAATTAGCGCTTGTTGATCTTCTTTTCCGCGAAGTGGCGGGTTCATTTTGAAGTTAGCATCAAGCGATGGAATATCTTCTTCGCTTAATAAAAGGTGATGCGGCGTTACTTCGGCAGTTACGCGAATGCCTGCTTTTTTCGCATCGCGAATTGTACGAATGGACTCTTTTGTACTTACATGACATACATGGTAGTGACAGCCTGCTTCTTCCGCTAGTAGAACATCTCTTGCAATCTGCACGGCTTCACAAATAGATGGAATGCCGTTAAGCCCATGCTCTTTTGCAAACTTTCCGTCATGTACACACCCTTTGTTAATAAGTTCATTATCTTCACAATGTGCAACAATTGCTTTGTCTAGTTCAGCAGCTGTTTTCATTGCTTCTAGCATCTTTCCTGTCGACTGGACACCCACACCATCATCTGTAAAAGCAAATGCTCCGGCTTCTTTTAACCCTTCAAAGTTTGTAAGATCTTTTCCAAGCTGACGAATTGTAATGGATGCATAAGGTAGCACACGTACATGGGCTGTTTCTTCAATTTGTTTATTCAGCCATTCCATTTGTTCAACAGTATCTGGTACCGGGCGGGTATTTGGCATAGCTGCAATTGCGGTAAATCCACCTTTGGCAGCTGCTAACGTTCCCGTTTCAATTGTTTCTTTCTTTTCTCCACCAGGCTCTCTTAAATGAACATGCACATCAATAAAACCTGGTGCTACTAAATGACCGTTTGCATCAATAACCTCTTCATCCGTTGCGGGAATTTCGCTTGCAATTTCAGTGATTATGCCATTTTCAATCTTTAATTCAATTCTTTCACGCTTTCCCTCAGTTAACCATGTAGCATTTTTGATAATTGTTTTCATCATTCATTCCCCTTTCAACTGATTGTAATGATCGTGCTAAAACAGCCATTCGGATGTAAACGCCGTTTTCCATTTGTTTAAAAATTCTTGAGCGTTGACACTCAACTAGTTCATCCGCAATTTCTACCCCGCGGTTGACTGGAGCCGGGTGTAAGATAATGCTGCCATTTTTCATACTTTTCTCTCGCTCAACCGTAAGGCCGTAGCGACTGTGATATTCTTCCTCTAAAGTAGAGTGGTTCTTTGAATGCCTTTCAAACTGAATTCGAAGTAACATCACCACATCAACAGTTTGTATAGCCTCATCCACGCCTATATATGTACCATATGGATTTGACTCATCTCGCCACTCTTCTGGTCCAGCGAAATAAACCGTTGCGCCTAGTTTTGTTAACATTTCAGCGTTTGAACGGGCAACGCGACTATGCCTCAAATCCCCCATAATGGCAATTTTTAAGCCTTTGAAAGACCCAAACTCTTGCTGAATCGTGAGTAAATCCAGCAGGCACTGCGTTGGATGCTGACCACAGCCATCCCCTGCATTAAGAATTGGAATCGATACTTGTTCTTGAAGTTTTTCATAATAGCGATCTTCTGGATGGCGAATGACCACCGATTGAACTCCAATGGCTGCTAGCGTCTCAATGGTGTCGTAAAGAGTTTCTCCTTTTTGGACACTTGACGTTGTCACTTCAAAAGGGATGGTTGTTAAACCTAACTTTTGCTCAGCCATTTCAAAACTGCAGCGCGTTCTCGTGCTCGCTTCAAAAAATAGGTTCGCCACAAACATCTTTTCCTTCGGGTACCACCCTCGTTGATTTACTCGATAGTTTTCAGCATCACTTAAGATTTGTAGAATTTCATTTACTTCTAGCGTTGAGACTGTCACTAAATGTTTCATATCGATTCCCTCCATTTTGTTTCATCTCATTCACTTTTTATAAAATTGAACTTCCATCAGTGAAGACTTTCTTCATCTCTACTGATTGTTAGTTAAACTTGTTAAACGTTATTTAGCAGTGTAAGTGGAATAAAAAACACCCTTTCTTGATATAGAAAGGGTGTGAGAAAACAAGCATCGTCTTTGACGCGCTGTACTACACCCTTGGAAACCTCTCTGGATTTCTTTTAAAAGGCGTTTATGAAATTTTTTGATTTTCTTGTACTTCTTCTACTTCTGAAGTCACAGCTTCCGGCTCTTTCGATTTTGGTAGTACAAGGTTTAAGATGATTCCTACAATAGTTGCAAGTGCCATTCCATCGATCTGTACTTGTTCAGAAAGCTCCAGGTGTGCTCCTCCAACTCCCAATACGAGAATGATGGATGCGATGACTAAGTTGCGTTTATCTCCAAGGTCAACCTGTCCGTCAACCATCATGCGCAGTCCTGATGCGGCAATAATTCCAAACAAGAGGATTGATACACCGCCCATGACTGGTGAAGGTACGCTCGAAATCAGCGCTGTCACTTTTCCACTAAATCCAAACAAGATGGCGATGACCGCTGCTCCTCCTAGCACAAAAACGCTAAACACTCTTGTAATTGCAAGTACGCCGATGTTTTCACCGTATGTTGTATTCGGAGGACCTCCCATTAAACCTGCAAGCATCGTTGCAACTCCATCACCTAACACCGTACGATGCAAACCTGGCTTTTCGATGTAGTTACGATCGACAATCTTATTTAACACAAGCAGATGTCCAATGTGTTCTGAAAGCGTCACTACCGCTACAGGAACCATTACTAGAATGATGCCTAGCGAAATCGATGGCGTGTAGGACACGAATGGGATATAAAAATCTGGGACTGCAATGAATGGTGCTTCTTTTACTTCTTTTAAGCTTACTAAGCCTTGTGTATAGGCAAACAGATAGCCACCAACAATTCCAATGAAGATTGGAATCAAGCTAATTATGTTTTTAAAGTATACTGAGCAAATAACCGTAATAGCGAGCGTAACAAGCGCGACAAGCAGGTACTGACTGCTATAATTCCCATCAGCATCATTCATCGCCATGCTTACAGCCTTGTTAGCTAAGCCCAAGCCAATCACAATAATAACGGGCCCTACTACAATCGGTGGCAATAGCTTCATAACCCAGTTAATTCCTGTTCCTTTAATAACAAGGGCTACAATTCCGTATACTAGCCCTGCTAGGAAACAACCGACCATGGCCTGTTCAGGTCCAAGCGTTGCTTTCGCTGAAATAATTGGTGCGATAAACGCGAAGGATGACCCAAGGTAAGCGGGTACTTGCCCTCTTGTAATCAGTAGAAATGCCAGTGTCCCCACTCCACTTGATACAAGTGCTACTGCCGGGCTTAATCCTACTAAAAACGGAACTAAAATCGTCGCTCCAAACATCGCGAACAGGTGCTGAATACTAAGGGCTAACCATTTTACCGGACTTGGTCGATCGTGTATATCAAGTACAATCTGTTGTTTCATTCTTCTCTTCTCCTTTTACGCCCATAAAAAAACCTCTTTACACAAGTGCGCAAAGAGGTTTCCACAGCATGAAGCAACATGACGAATCATTCGCTTCACGCAGTGTTTCCCCCTTTTGCAGCCTCACGGGACTACCGTTTAAAAGGGCGTGTATATTATTTTTCGTAAATAGCTACTTGGTCCAGTTCATCAACTTCTGCTAACTGAACGGCAATTTTTTCTGACTTCGCTGTTGGTACGTTTTTCCCCACGTAGTCTGCACGAATTGGAAGCTCTCTATGGCCTCGATCCACAAGCACAGCCAGCTGAATCAGCTCAGGTCTGCCGATATCAATAAGCGCATCCAGCGCTGCACGAACCGTACGACCCGTGTACAATACGTCATCAACCAGTATGACGTTCTTGCTTGTAATATCCGTCGGGATATCCGACCCCTTTACAAGCGGCTCATCGTTATTCGTTACTTTTGATAAATCATCTCGATAAAGCGTAATATCTAGCTCTCCAACCGGTAGCGTTTTTCCTTCAATTTGTTCGATACGCTCAGCTAGACGCTTTGCTATATAAATTCCGCGTGTCTTAATTCCAACAAGCACGCAGTTATCAATGCCTTTATTCTTTTCAATAATTTCATGCGCGATTCTTGTTAATGCGCGACGAATTGCTTGGTCATCTAGTACAGTTGCTTTTACATTCATCTGTTCTTCACCCCAATTATGACATAAAAAAATCCTCTACCGCTAAGGTGAGAGGATTAAAACGCCTACGTTTATCTGTAGAAAAGGGTAGAAAAAACCCACGTTTTGTACGTTTCCTTCTCAGCCTCACGGGACTGTCTTTAAAGGTTCTCATTAAGTTACCTACAGTATGACAGTTTCATTACTTCTTGTCAACTTCTTTTTTTAAGTAGCTCCAGCATTTCTTCAAATACTTTTGGTACAGGTGCTTCAAACTCAATATATTCGTTTGTACGAGGGTGAACAAAACCTAACACGCCAGCATGAAGTGCTTGTCCTTCAATAGGAAGCGTCTTTTTTGGCCCATACTTTGGGTCTCCTGCAAGAGGAAAACCAATGTACTTCATGTGAACGCGAATTTGGTGCGTTCTTCCCGTTTCAAGCTTACACTCCACTAATGAAAAATCTTTAAAGCGTTCCAATACTGTAAAATGCGTTACGGCATCGCGAGATCTATCATCCGTAACAGTCATACTTTGACGCTCTTGCTTATCGCGGCCAATTGGTGCATCAATTGTACCATGATCATGTTGAATAACGCCGTGTACAATCGCTTTGTAACGTCGCGTTACTGTTTTAGCAACGAGCTGATTTACAAGTGATTCATGAGCCATATCATTTTTTGCCACCATTAGCAGTCCAGACGTATCTTTATCAATACGGTGTACAATCCCTGGTCTCATTACTCCGTTAATGCCAGATAAATCTTTGCAGTGAGCCATTAAGCCGTTTACAAGGGTCCCAGTATAATGACCTGGAGCTGGATGAACAACCATACCTCTAGGCTTGTTTACGACTAGCACGTCTTCATCTTCATAATAAATATCTAGGTCCATTTCTTCGGCAACAATGTCCGGTTCTTTTAAATCAGGCACTTCTAATGTAACAACGTCCCCAACTTTACATTTATAGTTTCCTTTTACCGTATCGCCGTTTACTTTTGCAAACTCATCTTTAATCCACTGCTGAACCTGTGAACGTGACCATTCTGTATTAGCAGTTGCTAATACCTTATCGATACGTTCACTTTTTTGTCCTTCTTCAATAACAATTTCAACTACGCTCATTCTTTCGTGCTCTCCTTCTTTTGCTTTCCTTCAAATAACGTGAGGATAAACATAATACCAACACCAACTACCAATGCTGAATCCGCAACGTTAAAGATTGGAAAATCGTATGTGAAAATGTATGTATTAACGAAATCCACCACTTCTTGGCGAAAAACACGGTCAATAAAGTTCCCTATTGCTCCACCTAACATCAGCCCAAGCGCTACTCCAAGCCACTTATCCGCTTTATTTATCTTCCGAATATACACGATAAGCCCTATGACAACAATAATGGTGATAACATAAAAAAACCACATTTGTCCTTGTAAAATGCCCCAAGCTGCTCCTCTATTTCGATGTGAAGTAATATACAAAAAGTTGTCAATAACCGGAATACTTTCACCAAGTTCCATTTCTTTAACTACAATCCACTTTGTTAACTGGTCAAAAATAATAATAGCCAAAGCAATCATATAATAAAACAAAGCCGTTTCCTCCTGCCGTAAAGTCAAACGAATCCATACTACAGCATTTTAGCATATATTTTATATTTTTTCTCGCTTCTTACCATAAAACAAATAAATCTTGTTCCGTTCTGGCGGTTGGGATGACTTTTAATTTGTGAATACACATTTGTTCCCCCGTATTTTCATCGATTCCAAACGCTCCGACATCAAGCTTTGCTAAAGCTCGCTCTACATCTTTTAAATCTGCTTTAATCATATCAATAACGTATCGTTCTTTATAGGGTTCATATTTCATCTCATTCGTATTACCATCATATTGAATTAGGCGTTCTTGTAGTTCTTCCTTTATAACTGATAGTTCTTGTCCAATTGAAAGGTACTGCTCGTACATTAAACCGCCTCCTTATCGATGAAATCAATCTTATTGATTTTATCGTTACCGATATTGAGACGATTGCAACACGACAAGTTTTTCCTTCCTTCAAAAATCTCATAACAATACGTGTTGGGAATTTCGTACAGTCTTTTTTCCAAAAAAAGAGTTTGGGACATAACAAAATGATTGCTTCTAAAAGACGAACACTAGCTGTTCCCATCTCTTTAGTTTGTCTCAACTCGTTCGTTCCATTGCGCTACGGCCACTCGCTTTCCGCGGGGAGGAACCTGAGCTTCCTCGCTGCGCTGCGGGATCTCAGTTTTCCCTCTCTTTCCCGCAGGAGTCGAGTGTCCTACGCTCCATTCCACCCTATTTCCAACATTGTTTTCACAATCAACAAAAAACCTGAACGATTAAAAGTGAGAAACTCTCAATCGTTCAGGTTTATCATTGGCTGAATTACTTATGTCCCAGCCTCTTTTTCCGCTTTACTGCTGAACGTAGTTCGTTTTCACCACATCTGCACATCTTGCACATAATGTTGGGTGAGCTGAGTCTGAACCAACTGTTGTTGTAACTGTCCAACAACGTTCACATTTTTCTCCTTCAGCAGGTGTCACAACGATTGCTGCGTGCTCAAAGCGCTGTGCAGTTTCCGGCGCATCTGCTACGTCACCAGCAACCTCTAAGCCTGAAACGATAAACAATTGACCTACGTTTTCTGAGATAGACGCTAACAATTGCTTCGTCTCAGCGTTTGGATATAGAGTCAACTTAGCTTCAAGAGATTTTCCGATTACCTTTTCATTACGAGCCTGTTCAAGTGCTTTTAACACTTCGTCACGGAGTTCCATAAACGCATCCCATTTTTTCTCGAGCTCATCTGCACCAGCAATTTCTTTCACTTCTGGCATATCAACTAGCTGGACGCTTTCTTCTTCTACGTTTGGAATATGAACCCATACCTCATCAGCTGTATGAGAAAGGATTGGAGATACTAACTTTGTTAGAGATAGTAGCGTTTCGTAAAGAACGGTTTGAATGCTACGACGCTCTACGTTGTTTGCACCTTCGATATATAATACGTCTTTTGCAAAATCTAAATAGAACGAACTCATATCAATCGTACAGAAATTATGAACTGCATGATAAATACTTGAGAACTCATATGCATCGTATGATTTCTTCACTTTATCCACTAATTTATTGAGCTTAACTAGCATGTAACGATCTACTTCACGAAGCTGCTCTACTGAAATCGCATCCGTTTGTGGATTGAAATCTGCTAGGTTTCCTAATAAGAAGCGGAACGTATTACGAATTTTACGATATACTTCAGCTACTTGTTTCAAGATGTTATCAGATACGCGTACATCTGCCTGGTAGTCAACAGACGCTACCCATAAGCGTAGAATATCTGCACCTAACTGTTTCATAACCTTAGCTGGAATAACCGTGTTACCAAGTGATTTACTCATTTTACGACCTTCACCATCTAAAGCAAAACCATGACTTAAAACGGCTTTATAAGGTGCTTCACCCGTTACAGCAACGCTTGTAGATAAGCTTGAGTTAAACCAACCGCGATATTGGTCAGACCCTTCTAGATAAAGGTCAGCCGGACGCTGTAACCCTTCACGCTCTTCAAGTACAGCTTGGTGAGAAGATCCAGAATCAAACCATACGTCCATAATATCCGTTTCTTTTGTGAAATGACCGTTTGGACTACCAGGATGAGTAAAGCCTTCCGGTAATAAATCTTTTGCTTCACGCTCAAACCATACGTTTGAACCATGCTGACGGAACAGCTCTGATACATGCTCAATTGTCTCATCCGTAATAATCGGCTCATCATTTTCAGCATAAAACACAGGAATTGGTACGCCCCATGCGCGTTGACGAGAAATACACCAGTCTCCACGATCACGAACCATGTTGTAAAGACGAGTTTCGCCCCAAGCAGGAACCCACTGTGTTTTTTCTACTGCCTCTAATAGCTCTTTACGGAAGTCTTTAATTGATGCAAACCATTGCGCTGTTGCACGGAAAATTGTCGGCTTTTTCGTACGCCAGTCATGTGGATATGAATGCGTGATGAATGATAGCTTTAACAGGGCGCCTTCTTCTTGAAGCTTTTCAGTAATGGCCTTGTTCGCATTATCATAGAATAAGCCTTCAAATCCAGGCGCTTCCTCTGTCATATGACCTTTGCTGTCAACTGGACAAAGTACACCTAAACCGTATTTTTGACCCACAATAAAGTCATCTTCCCCGTGTCCTGGAGCCGTATGAACACACCCAGTACCCGCATCAGTTGTAACATGGTCACCTAAAACGAGTAGAGAATCACGCTTGTAAATTGGATGTTCTGCTACTACGTGCTCAAGTTCAGCACCTTTCATAGTACGCACTACTTCATATTCAACCCATTCAATCTCTTTTGCAACGGTCTCAACAAGTTCTGATGCCACGATGTATTTAGCACCATCTACGGCCACTACGCTATATTGAAGCTCTGGGTTTACAGCAATAGCTAAGTTTGCCGGCATTGTCCATGGCGTTGTTGTCCAGATGATAAATTTCTCATCACTTTCCACTACGCCTTTACCATCCTTTACATTAAACGCCACGTAAATAGACGCAGAGCGCTTATCATAATATTCAATTTCAGCTTCTGCTAACGCTGATTCACTAGATGGAGACCAATAAACTGGTTTTAGTCCTTTGTAGATATAGCCTTTTTTCGCCATATCTCCAAATACTTTAATTTGCTGAGCTTCGTATTCAGGCTGAAGCGTCACATAAGGGTTATCCCAATCAGCACGCACACCTAAACGTTTGAACTGTTCACGTTGACCTTCCACTTGCTCCCATGCATACTGTTCGCAAAGCTTACGGAACTCAGCAACGCTCATTTCTTTACGGTTGACTTTTTTATTCTTTGTTAAAGCTGTTTCAATCGGTAAACCGTGCGTATCCCAACCAGGTACATAAGGGGCACAAAAACCTGACATGGATTTATAGCGAACGATAAAGTCCTTTAAGATTTTATTCAGTGCATGCCCCATATGAATATCACCATTTGCATAAGGAGGGCCATCATGTAACACGAATAATGGACGACCTTCTGTACGCTTTTGAACTTTTGCATAAATGTCCATTCCCGCCCACTTTTCTTGCATTTGTGGCTCACGATTTGGTAAATTTCCACGCATCGGAAATTCTGTTTTCGGCATTAATAACGTATCTTTATATTCCAAAGTTCTAACCTCCATAAAATCGTAAATTTCATTCCGTATATAGCTACAACAAAAAGAGACCTTCTCATCCCAAAAAGGGACGAGAAGGTCTCCCGCGGTACCACCCTTGTAGACAAACAGCACTTCCGTTTGTCCTCTCAGCATTCGTAACGTGAATAACACGTCGCTGCTTACTTCGTTTCAGCAGCAATACTCCAGGGTGATATTCGTTTCTTAGATTAGACCGAGCTCTCACCTTCCTCGGTTCGCTAAACGTAATCATGTAAGAAACTACTGTCCCTATCTCCGTACTATACGTATGAAATTTCATCTGTTACCAAATTATATGACAACAAAACGAAAGAAGTCAAGGTTCTGTCTTGACTAGTCAATTTTTTCTTCTAACGCAGGCATTTCATAGTCCATTAATTGATCCCAATCATCACTGTTTAACATTTCTAACTGGGCTTCAATTAACATTTTAAAACGCGTACGGAATACTTTTGACTGCTTTTTCGTCTCTTCAATATCCATCGCAATTTTACGAGACTTTGATAAAGCTTCATTGATAATGCGGTCAGCATTCTTTTCCGCTTCTTTTACAATTAGCTTCGCTTCTTTCTCTGCGTTTCGCTTTACGTCTTCTGCTGCTTCTTGAGCAATTAAAATTGATTTATTCAGCGTTTCTTCAATGTTAGTAAAATGCCCTACCTTTTCAGTAAGCTCAGTTACTCGCACTTCTAATTCTTTTTTCTCACGAATAATTAATTCGTAATCCTTAATTACTTGGTCAAGAAATTCATTGACCTGGTCTTCATCATATCCACGAAACCCACGATTAAATTCTTTGTTATGAATATCTAAAGGGGTTAAAGGCATGTAGGCCACCTCCACGTTGTCTCATTACATTGTTTGTAATGGAATATTCGACATATTTTTTTTGTTTCCTGCTTACAATTTTTGTTATTGTTGTTTCCCTACAATTACTCGCCACTTATCTTTTTTTGTTTTCCCCTCAACTGATATAACTTTACTTCGACCAAAACCTCTTAGTGAAAGTATATCATCTGCTTTGCACTCAAAAGAAGGCTGTTCAACCGTTTTAAAATTTACTTTTACCGCTCCACTTCCAATAAACGGCTGCACCTTTTGACGAGATAAATTGTAAATGGTAGATAGTAAAACGTCTAACCGCATGGATGATACAGTATACGTTTTTTCCTGAAATTCACTTTGAACTTGAAGTAACTCTGTGCGGTCTTTTTTTACAAGAGATATTTTGGCTTTACCCACTGACGTGAAGTTTGCTTCCACGTAAGAAGATATTTCATCGGCAATAACCAGCTGTATGCGCTCATCTTGTACCAAAACATCACCAAACTTTGACCGTTTTAACCCAAGCGACATTAATGCTCCTAACACTTGAGAGTGCTCAACCGTAACAAATTTACTAGGATAGTGCAGCTCGTAGTAGCTCAGTTGAAAATCTTCATTTCCCACCTCATAATAATCAGGATATAAAAGCGCTCGCTTTCGTTCTCCTTGTTCACTTCCACCGTCAAACGAAACAAGCACTTCTCCTTCTGTTCCAATGATAGCTGAAACAATTTGCTGCTCGCGTGGGTCTAAAAAGTCCGTCAGCTTTGGACTATATTGATTAAGAACATCTTCTTTCCACTCTAATACGAGGTCAATAAATGCTCGTTCTTCTTCTCGAAAATGTTGATAAATAGACATGTCTACTCTCCTTGCTCGTATGTAAAAAAGGAATCAAATGATTCCTTTTTATATGAACCCTAACATTCTAAATAGCGATACGAGTCCACCACTTGCAAAGCGTAACACAAGAATAGCTACCAGTGGTGAGAGATCAATCATTCCAAGCGGAGGAATGATTCGTCGAAACGGCTCAAGGTAAGGTTCACAAATGCTTCCCAGCATTTGTCCAAATCGAGATGCGCGAATGTCGGGAACCCATGACATAAAAATGTAAATAATGAGCGCCCATGAATAAATCTCGATTAACTGAAGCAAAATCCTAAGTACGATTTCCATATACGGTTACCACCTCTTTACGTTGCTTGTTTCATGTTCAGTGAGCATATCTGAAATGCTACCACTAACATCGACATTGTCTGGCGTACATAAAAAAATATCGGTTCCGATTTTTTGAATGTCACCACCTAAAGCATAAACCGTTCCGCTTAAAAAGTCGACTATTCTTACTGCTTGATCACGCTGAATTCGCTGTAAATTGACAACAACGACTTTGCGGTTCTTTAAATGATCGGTAATATCTTGGGCTTCGGCATAAACGCGTGGTTCAGATAAGACCATCTTCGATGACTTTTGTACGCTTTGCAAACTTATAACATTTTGCTGCTGACTGCTAACTTGCTTTTGCGTCTTAGAAGGTTGAACAGCAGCAGGTTCATTGTCATATTCTTTTTGTTCATATCGTTCTTCTACGTACTCTTCTGTCTCATCATCCATGGCAAAAAAATTTTTAAAACGATTCTTCATACTCATCGCCTGACACCTCCTTAACGTTCTTAACCAACCAGTGTGGTTCCTAATCGAATAAATGTTGCTCCTTCTTCAATAGCAATTTGGTAATCATTTGACATTCCCATTGAAAGCTCTTGGCAAGGAGCATAGCGTAAATTAAGAGTTTGAATTTCTTGCTGTAGCTTTTTTAAATCTTTAAAACAATTTCTTAATACCTTCTCATCGTCCGTATGAGGAGCCATTGTCATTAACCCAACAACTTGAACATTTGGGTATTCCTCTAATGCTTGAATAAATGGAACAACCTCATCTGCTGATAGCCCATGCTTAGATTCTTCTTCCGCAACGTTTACCTGTACAAAGCATTTTACTGGCTTACTCGCTCGCTTATTAATCTCTTTTGCTAGCGATAAACGATCTAACGAATGAATATACGATGCTTGATTGATAATATTTTTCACTTTACGCGTTTGGAGCGTTCCAATAAAGTGCCATGTGGCCTTGTCACCAATTTCCTCATACTTCTCCGTCATGCCCTCATCACGATTTTCTCCTAGATGTATAAGGCCTGCTTCTACGGCCTCTTGTGCGCGCTCAGTAGAAACGTATTTTGTTACGGCTACAACCCTTACTTCTTCTGGGTGACGCCCTACCTTCTCACAGGCTAGGTTAATTTGTTCTTTTACTTGTTCTAAATTGCTTGCTACGCTTGCTGTCACTATGTAGTCAATCCTCCTTAAAACCTATAAAGCTAAACATACGACCGGTTTTACCTTGATCGCGACGATGCGAAAAGAATAGATCATCTTCACAGCTTGTACAATGGGATGAAACGATAATATTTGCTTCATTAACACCAGCTTTTTTCATCAAATAAACATTTAGTTTTTTCAAATCTAGTCGATATTGATTCGGAGAAATTTGCACATATACGTCCGCTGACGACGCTACTTCATTCACTGCTGAAATGACGCGGTCATCGACAATATAGCAGCATGATTCAATCGCTGGCCCTACAGCAGCATAAATATCTTCAACGGGTATTTGCTCTTCCTGTACCCATTTTCGAATCATCTCACCCGCAATATCTTTAACTGTTCCTTGCCATCCAGCATGAGCTAGCCCTACCATATGATGATTTGGAGCATAAAAATATAGAGGTACACAGTCTGCATAGCATAGTGCTAACAAGACGTTTGATTCATTTGTATAAATTCCATCTGTTTGTGCAATTCCATCTTCATAAGCATGCATTCCCTTTCCTGATTGCTTACGCGTTACTTTTTGTACAACCGAATTATGTACTTGTTCAGCGCAAACCCAATTCGATAAGGGCATATTTAGCTGGTTAGCTAATAGTTCTCTATTTAAAATAACGTGTTCTTTGTTGTCATGTACGTGCAGTCCAAGGTTGAATGAAGTAAACGGAGGCTCACTTATTCCACCGTTTTTAGTCGTAAAGCCACTTAACAGCTGACTATTTTCATCCATCCACGGACGAAGCCACATAAACGATTCATGATGGCTTTTTGTAAAAGCAGCTTTATTCATGTATGTGACACACCCTTTATCTATTGTTCTCAAATATTGTACCACAGATTGAGAATAGCTGTTTATAAAAATACATTAATTCTCTTCAAGTTCGTAGCTGTCTTTATAGCGTACTAAAATAACGTCAGAACCAATCTTTACGATATTTCGCCACGGAATGACAATTTCCTCTTCTTTCCCAAAAAAACCAAGCATTCTTGAGTTCCCAATGACAATCGCTTGAATTTTACCAGTGGCTAAATCAATATCAATATCTCCTACATGTCCAAGGCGCTTGCCGTCTGCTACGTTAACCACATCTTTAATTTGAAATTCAGAAATCTTTAACATCCCTATTCCCCCTATTCTCTTAGCCAACACGTTATTTTAAAAAACGTAGAAATCTCTTTGTATATGTATATTTAAACTTGAGTGATTTCATGAAAGAAACGGTAATTTTACGCGCTTTTTCTTCTATCAAACAAACCGCCGCACAGACTGATCCATGCGGCGGTTTATCATACGTATGAAGCCAAAAATATTAGCTTTGAATGTTCTTATTCATCTGTTTAATGGCTGCTTTTTCTAAACGAGATACCTGTGCTTGTGAAATCCCAATTTCATCAGCCACTTCCATTTGAGTCTTTCCTTGAAAGAAGCGTTTTCGTAAAATTAGTTTTTCTCTCTCATTTAGTCGACGCATCCCTTCCTGTAAGGCTATTTCTTCAATCCAAGTAGAATCGCGATTTCGCTCGTCACTAAGCTGATCCATCACATAAATAGGATCTCCTCCATCATTGTAGATAGGTTCAAATAATGATACTGGGTCTTGAATAGCGTCTAACGCAAATACAATATCTTCATGTGGAACTTCTAATACTTTGGCTATTTCTTCTGCAGTTGGCTCTTTTGATGTTTCACTCATTAATCTTTCTCGAACTTGGAGTGCCTTATATGCAATGTCTCTTAATGATCTTGATACCCGAATTGGGTTATTGTCTCGCAAGTAGCGGCGAATTTCTCCAATAATCATCGGAACAGCATATGTAGAAAATTTTACGTTTTGTCCTAAATCAAAGTTGTCAATAGATTTCATGAGGCCAATACAACCCACTTGAAATAAATCATCAACGAATTCTCCGCGATTATTAAAACGCTGAATTACACTTAGAACAAGACGTAGGTTACCACTCACTAACTTCTCACGAGCGGTTTCATCACCAGCTTGCAGCTCCTTAAATAAAAGACGCATCTCATCATTCTTCAATACAGGAAGCTTTGAAGTATCTACTCCACAAATTTCTACTTTATTTCTTGTCAATTCTTTCCCTCCTCACAGGAGATGATGTTCTGAGTTCAGTATCTCCTTGAAAGGAAAAAATATGCACATTCAAAATTCTTACATTTTATTCCTGAAACAAAATGCGGTAACAGCAGAGTCAGAACGCCTACTTGTTACCGCATTTTGTTACACCATTTTATTAAATTCTTTTCGGAGCCTTTTAATAATTCGCTTTTCTAATCGTGAAATATACGATTGAGAAATACCAAGCATATCCGCTACATCCTTTTGCGTTTTCTCTTCCCCACCTGCTAATCCAAATCTTAACTCCATAATTTGCTTTTCACGATCATTAAGTTGATGTAAAGCTTTTAATAACAGCTTCCTATCTACATTCGCTTCTAAGTCTTTTGTAATGATATCTTCTTCCGTTCCCATTACATCCGAAAGTAAAAGCT